>JADGNF010000027.1 GCA_017883615.1 Candidatus Bathyarchaeota archaeon | reverse complement strand
TGTCGGCTCTTCCTATCCTGGCCCTGCATAAGGGGCCAAGGGTGAGGCTGCTCGCCTATTAAAAGGGAACGTGAGCTGGGTTTAGACCGTCGTGAGACAGGTCGGACTTTATCTGCTGGGAGTGTTAGCTGCCTGAGGGGAACGGGTCCCTAGTACGAGAGGAACGGGACGCGGTGGCCTCTAGTTAACCGGTTGTCCGACAGGGCAAATGCCGGGCAGCCACGCCGCTGAGGATAAGAGCTGAAAGCATCTAAGCTCGAAGCCTCTCCTGAAAAGAGGCAGCCATTCCAGTTTCACTGGACGAGGGCTCCCATAAAAGATGGGTTTGATGGAGTTGGGGTGTAAGCTAGAAGCCTTCGGGCGACTAGCTCAGCCTGCAACCTCCAATCGCCCGAGATGCCAGGCCCTCTGGTGGTATCTGAGCGATATTTGATGAGCTTACGTAGAAAGTTGTTGCTGATTGGCCTATGCGTGGTGTCATAACGAGACACCTTTTTGTTTTTGATTTTTTTGGATTCTTGGATCTTACTTATTTTTGCTTGTGAGGTTTATAGCCAGACCGCTGTAAATGGTGGCTAAACCTGCAAAACTTTGTCACAATTAAGCAAAGAATAAATTGTCTTGGAAGCTGTCAATTTATGCGTTTTTTTACTGGTAAATCAGGCATCTTGGTCCTTTGTCCATGTAGCCGCAAAGCAAGTTGTTAAGGTCTTCTCCGGCGGCCTGGGTCTTTGCAACCATCTCCTCAGGCGTGTCAGCAACGAACACAACTTTCTGGTTTTTGATGACTATGTACTTATTTAGGTACTTTGAGCGGAGGGCTTCTTCGTTATCAAGCAGCCACTTTGTGTCTAGAGCGGATTTTTCTATGTGCCTCAATTTTTCTTCTTCTGAAGCGCTCACTTTCTCGATTTTCGATTTAACGAGCGCTCTTTCAGATTTATTCATACATTTCCTCAGGCGCTTACCCTATCTGAGTTCTGTAACTATTTATAACTTATCAAGATCCGTGCAAGAATGATTTTCAAACGAATCGTGAAAGTTAGTCATCGCTCGACGCCGGGGTCTTTTGGCAGAAGCAAAAGAATCTGAACTAACTGCGAGACTGTGGAAATTCCTTTTGGGCTGAGGCGGCCTGCTTGATTCGCCAGTGACTGGACTTGTTGCACCGTAATTGATATATGCGGTTTTCCCCGAGTGTTGTGTGGCAACGTCGGCTGGTGGCAAGTCCTGTTTGAAATAATCGCAGTCAGCATCCTCACCCTGCTCTTGGGGTTACTCCTTGACGTCCTCGTGGGCGACCCTGACCCCAACAGCCCTTACGCGTTCTACTTCAAAATCCACCCCACCGTACTGATGGGCAAATACATCGCTCTTCTGGAAAAGCATCTCAAGAACCCCAACCCACAGCGGGAAAAACTCAACGGTGTTTTTCTCGGGATAGCGACCATTTTGACGTTTGCTTTGCCAACGTTTCTGGTTTTGTGGGCTCTGTGGACGCTTTTGGGAGCCGTCAACTTTTGGCTGGGCGTAATTGCTTACATAATTGTCGGCGCAGTTTTAGTCAAATTCACCGTGTGCATAAAGCTTGAAACCGACTGGGCAAAAGCCGCTGCCAAAGCCATAGACGCAAAAGACATAGCCGAAGCTCGCAAATATGCGCATTTTAGTCGTCGTGACTTCACAAACCTCACGGGTTCTCAAATTGGATCTGGCATCATCGAGTCTATGTCAGAAAATATTATCGATTTCAAATACAGCCCAATCATCTGGTACTCTTTTCTTGGCGTGACGGGTGCCGTGGCTTTCCGCGCCATCAACACTTTGGACGGGATGGTGGGTTTCAAAGATCAAGGGCATCTTAACACGGGTTGGTTTAGCGCCAACCTTGACCATGTCGTCAACTTTATCCCCGCCCGACTCACTGGCGTTCTCATAATTGCCTCCGCGGCTCTCTTGGGCAAAGACTGGCGCAATGCCTGGCGCATTGCTAAACGGGACCACATGAAAACCCAGAGCCGAAACCACGGGTGGCCCATGGCAGCCATGGCTGGCGCTTTAAACGTGCAGTTTGAGAAACCCGGCAAATACATTCTTGGCGACGCAACCGAAACGTTGGATGGAAGCAAAATTCTTGACGCCCTCAAAATCCGAGACGTCTCTATCGTTTTGTGTGTGTTGCTTTTCTTGCCGGTGTTGGTTTTGGTGCGGCTGTTTGTTTTTCCCTTCTAAGGCGGGAAGAGCCAAAGTTTGAACGATGACTGAAAAAAGAAAGGGCGAGTTTAGGAAAAAGGTATCTATGCGCCGTTTCCTACTAGCTGGTTGATGAAGTCTTGGGCGCGTGCGTTGAGGTCTTCGCCTTGGCCGATTTTCACGATGATAGCGTTTTGGAGAGTGCCGCCTTCTTTGAGTGCGCTAATCGAGTTTCTTATGGATGCGATGTCTTCGGGGGCTGTGGCTCCTGAGCCGCTTCCGTAAACGCCCACTTTAGTGCCTTGGTCGGGTTGGAGGTTGTTTAGGAAGTCTTTGACGGAGCTTGTTGGGGTGCCTGCGTAGACTGGTCCACCGGCGATGATTATGCTGTAGTTTGCGGTGTGAGCTGCGGCTGAGCTTTTGATGCCTGCCAACGTTACCGTGTAGTTTGCGGCTTGCAGGTCGGCGGCAACTTTGTCAGCGACGCCTTTGGCGGCTCCTGACAGTCCAGGGTCGTAGGTGACTAATGCGTTGCCAACGGAAGCTCCAGTGGGATTCAGAGTTTTGGAGCCTGTGGCGGTGTATGCGGCGAGGTCAAGGAAAAAGACCGCTCCGAAAATTACAAGCAGAACCACCAGAACTGCAAATATAGCTAAAATTATTTTGAATATTTTCCTCATCTCAATCCTCTCGATGCCGTCTATTTTGGCGTGTTGATATTTAAAAATAATCCTTTGCATAGGAAAATGTCAGCCGTCGCCTCTCGTTTTGTAACGATGCAGCAATTACAGAAAGACGGTTGAATGACGCAGTTTTGGTGGCCACATTTTGGTTGTGTTGTTGTAGTGGCACACTCACATAATTTTAAAGACAAACCCCGCCGAATCTTTTTTGATGAATATGTGCAATTTACCAAATTTTCAACGCGAAGAATTCCTAGAACTTCCCAAATCCAGACAAAGCCAACAAGTGAAGGGTAATCCTGCTAGCGGGGATTTGTACATCCCTGCTTGCGAGATCGCACCAAACTGCTGAATGCGCAGCTTCAGTTTCAGGCGGGAACTTTTCTTTTTAACGCTTCGACGAGTCTTTGGTTTTCTTGAGCAGACCTCACTGTGACTCTAAAGTGGCTGGTGTCTAAGCCCATGAAGGTGCAGCAGTCGCGGATGAGCAGCCCTTCTTTGCCCAGTTCCTCCCGCAGGGCGGTTGAGGTTATTTTGGCGGTGGTGATTTTGACGAGAAGGAAGTTTGTTTCAGAGGGGTAAACCTGCAAGCCGGGGATTTCGTTCAGGGATTTGCTGAATTTCGCTTTTTCTTGCTGAATGGTTTGTTTGCTGGTTTTGATAAATTCGATGTCCTTGAAAGCTGCCAAAGTTGCTGCACCCGCTAAGCCGTTAATGCTCCATGGTTGTCGAACAGTTTGCAAGGTGTCGATGAAGTCCTCAGAGGCGATGGCGTAGCCGAATCGTATGCCGGGCATGCCATAGAATTTGGTGACTGAGCGGATAACGAAGAGGTTATCGTAGTTCTTCACGTCTCCCGCAACTGTGTTCTCTTCGCCTTTCTCTGAAAATTCGATGTAATTCTCGTCAACACTCACGATGACGCCTTTCTTTTGGCAGAACTGGGCCAAATCCAAGATGTCTTTGCGGCTGTAAATGGTTCCTGACGGGCTGTGGGGGTTGCATATGTAGACGATTTTTGTCTCGTCAGTGACCGCTGCCTTGATCTTTTCCAAGTCGAGGGCGAAGTTGCTTGGCAGCTGCACAAACGTAACTTCCCCGCCTACTCTGAGAACTGCTTTTTCATATTCGCTAAATGAAGGAATCGGGATGACTGCTTTGAAGCCGCATTTGAAGGCTTCCGCCAACATGTAGATGAGTTCGATTGATCCATTTCCCAAGATGACGTTTTCCGCGCCCACCTTGTGCCCAACGTAGCAGGCGATTTCTTCCCTAAGCTCCACGGGGTTGGGGTCGGGATAGAATCTGATAAGGCACGCGTTCTGTTTGACGGCTTCCAAAGCTTTTGAGGAAGGTCCCATAAAGTTGATGGGTCCACTGAAATCCAGCACCTTTTCGGGTGGGATGTTGAATTTGCGGCTAAAGCCCCAGACGTCTCCGCCGTGACTCACGAACCTTCGCTGTTTACATCTGTCTGCCAACGGTTTTCTCCTCCATTAAACGCGCGATTTCTTTTTCTACGCGCCACTCCGCCTTGAAGTGGGCGTTGTAGTTGTTTACTATTTTGTAAGCCCAGTATATGCCGCCAAATCCCAATGTTACCATCGTGATAAAGGCGTATTTTTTTGTCGGTATGGTCTGTGCCATGAACATTCGCTCTGGGAAGGCGGCGGCGAGGAATTCGTCCTCATGTTTCTCGTGGGCGGCGAGGTCTTTGGAGAGATAGTATAAGATGAAGAAGACAGGGATTATTAGGATGATGGATGCTGCCCATGCTTTGGCGTTCATGTCGCGTGGCTCTTGTGCGGGTTGGGGTGGCTGTTTTCCCTGCTTTTTTAGAAACCCGGCAATCTGCTGTTCCAACGCGGCTTCCCGCTCGAAATGCTTGTTCCTGCTATCCATCAAGCGATAATACATGGGGAAAAACGCGGCGCCAAAACTTGCAACCGAGCCAAGAAACCACATTGAGAACCAAGTCACTCTCTCCATCTTCACCGATCTTGCGGTGGTTTTTTCCATTTCAGCGTCACTTGCCCTCTTCAGGTAGTGATAGAAACAACCATCAATGTTAATAAGTTATTTTGTCAACATTATTTTTGTCAACTTTTATTTTGATTGTAAAAGTCATGGTGGAACCTTTGGGTGATGTAGTTTTTGCTTCTTAAAAGTCCAAACAGCCAAACTTTATAAACCGTTTTCGTCTGCTTGTTACCCAAGATGCGAACCGATGGCAAACTGTTGTCCGTGGTTGTTCCCGTCTTCAATGAGGAACCAACTGTGGGCGGAGTCGTTAACCGCCTAAAGCGGGTGCTTGGGGAAACTGGCTTCAGGTACGAAGTAATCGTGGTGGACGATTGTTCCCGAGACTGCTCGCTAGAGGTTGCCCGAAAAGAGGGCGTTGATGTTTATCGGTTGGGGCAGCACATGGGCAAAGGGTTCGCGCTTAGGGCTGGATTCGCCAAAGCAAAAGGTGACTTAATCGCAACCATAGATTCCGATGGCTCCCATCTGCCTGAGGAGTTGCCGCTTCTGCTCCTCGCCGTTGCTCAGGGCAAAGCTGACTTAGTTATCGGCAGTCGATTCCTAAACCAGAGGGAAGGCACGACCAAAAGAATCAACAAAGCCGGCAACACAATCTTCAACCGTCTGATTGAGTTCCTAACAAGGAGCCCAATTTCGGATTCACAATCCGGCTACCGTGTCATGACTCGTCAGGTTCTTGCAAGCATGAAGCTAAGGTCAGGGACTTACGAAATTGAGTCAGAGATGCTGGTGAAGACGGCGCGTAAACGGTTCCGAGTGGCGGAAGTTCCCATTTCCTTTGAGCAGCGTACTTGTGGCAGGTCAGGTATCGACCCGTTTCGGGATGGCTTCAAGATTCTTGTGTCAATTGTTTCGACGTTTGTGAGGGGCTGACAAGATGAATCCGACACAAGTCTCTATCATAATCACCTGTCGCAACAACGCCTCAACAATTGGTGAATCCCTCCAAGCTCTTCTCGACCAAGATTATCCCAAAGAAGCCATTGAAATACTCGTTATTGATGCCTGCTCTACCGATGGAACCGCAGAAATAGCCAAGAAGTATACCTCCCGAGTCGAGTCCCTTCCCCTAAATGCTCCGGCAGCCTATAACTATGCTCAAAAGATCGCCCGTTTCGCAGTTTTAGGATTTGTTGACTCAGACGCTAAAGTCGAGCGGGACTGGCTCAATAAGTTGGTTCACTATTTGGAGGATCCAAAGGTAGCTGGTGTGAGCGGCGGAATTGAAACTTGGAATCCGCAGAATCCCTGGGCTCGGGTCATCGGGTACGAAATCAAGAACCGTTACAGCCGTATCGGCAAGTACACGGGGCGGATTGCGACGATGAATTTGTTGCTCAAAAAAGCCGTTTTGGAGGAGGTTGGCGGTTGGGATGAGGGTTTGCCAAGCCAATACGACACCGACATGGGCTACAGGATAACGGCAAAAGGTTATAGGTTCGCATATGAACCTGCGGCAAAGTGCTACCACTTCAACAGACAAACAGTTCGAGCTTACTGGCGCCAGCAGCTCCAATATGGCAAAAACACCCTGAGACTCTACTTCAAGCACGGCAGTTTAGCGCGTGGGGATGAAATCACGGATTGGGGCATGAACATCCAGCCCGCAATGCTGCTGGGAATCATCGGTTTGTTCCTACTGGGTATTGTCCCGCCAATTAGGCTGCTCTGGTTGGGTTCGGGCGCGGTTTTGGTTGGAGTTTTCGTTTACTACGCGTTTTCTGCCGCGCGTGTTTCGGCTAAATTTAATGATTGGTCGTCGATGCGCTTGGTGGTTCTTTACTTTGTGCGGTCTAGTGCGTGGCTTTGCGGAGCCGCGATAACAACTGCTCGGTTCCTGTTTGGCGGGAGGAAACAGTCATGACCAAAATCTGTTTCATTAGCCCAGAATACTGGCCATTAACAGGCGGGACAGGCAGCTACGTCTATTACCTGAGCAACGAACTTCTTAAGAACGGCTACAAAATCTACGTCGTAACAGGAGCCAATCAAGCCCAAGATGTCCAAGTCAACCCCGAACTCGGCGTGTCCTTCCTAAAAATCCCCAGAACCCCCATCGTTAAATCGTTTATGCTTGCAGCCGCCAGCAGGAGAAAACTGCAAAGCGTCAAAAGCACCGCCAACGTGGATATTTGCCATCCCCAGCTGCCCCTGACACCCAACTTTGCGGTGCCCGCCAATTATGGCAAAGCATTGGTCTGCACAGTGCATTCAACCTGGAAAGGCGAAGCCGAAGCCATCCGCGGCGAACCTTATATGCGCCTCAACGCCAACGAGAAATTCCTTGTCAGTTTTAACTGGTTTTTGCGGTTCTTCGAGGAGGGCATGCTGCATCGAGCACGCAAAATCATTGCTGTTAGCCATTTCACTAAATGGGAGCTGACAAATTACTACAAGATTCCAGCCTACAAAATCAAAGTCATCCATAATGGGGTAGACACCAAAAAGTTCCAGCCCGCAGCCGACAAACGCAAAGTGAAAGCGGAGCTGGGCTTCAACCCGGACGACCCAGCCATTGTCTCGGTGGGCAGGCTCTATGCGCGCAAAGGCTTATTCACCCTAATCGAAAGCATGCCCGCTGTCGTAGCGCGTTTCCCCAACGCCAAATTCATCATTTCGGGCAAGGGGCAAAGCGACGAAATGCACAAACTCAATGCACACGCCCAGCGCCTTGGCGTAAAAGGCAATATTGTTTTCACCGGCTACACGCCCGACAAGGAACTGCCCAAACTCTACCAAGCCGCCGACATCTTCGCCTTCAGCACCTTCTATGAACACCACCCCTTCGCAGTTCTAGAGGCACTCGCCACAGGCTTACCCGTCGTCACCACAAACGTAGGCGGCATCCCAGAAACCATCGACAACGGCAAAAACGGCTTACTTGTACCACCCTTCAACTCAAAACGCTTCTCAGAAGCAATCCTCTACTTCCTCGAACACCAAACCCAAGCCACAGAGATGGGCGCAAAAGCCCGCCAAACAGTGGAGCAGCAACTGGACTGGCAAATCGTAGTCAAAGACGCCATGAAAGTCTACGACCAAGCACTGAGATAAACAATCCTTTTCTTAGGTGAAAGTACAGCGGGTCGCCAAAATCTGGCTTGTTGCTCTTCTAACCCGTTTTTCAGTCGAGCGTTACCAGCTGGCGCTGACCCCTGGGAAGGTCGGTTCAGTCGGGAACTCGAGAACAAACTGTAGAAGAAAAAAATTCCTTATGCAGCAAACGATTTTTTCTTCTTTCAAAGGATCAGTTGGATAGAAGAAGAAGTGATTTTTTTCTCTTCTTCTTCTTTTGGAGAGCTCGGCGAAAGAACGACAAGAAGCAAGAATTTCCATCTATTGTTGTTCTATAGCATTTTTTTTACAGAATTTTGAAGATAAACTTGTTAGTTGAGCTGTCCCCTTTCACCATTGGCAACTAACTTCTTGAACCAACTCGACGTTATAGTCAACCTGGAACTTTTCTCTCCTGAGCGCATTGCAAACGGCTGGCATACAGTTCTTCAAGCCCATTCGACTGTGAACCTCTCCAGAAATGACAACTACCTGCGTCTTTCTCTGCTTTTTGGCTGGCTTGAAGTAATTTTCAGAGACGAAAATTACATAACTCGAAATTGAGCGTTAGAATTTGAAAAGTTCCAACAGCATGATGAGTTTTTGGCGGACCCGCTGGGGCTCGAACCTCCAGGGCAATCTTCTCCCTTTCTACTGGGGCACAACCGTTAGGAAGGGTTCGGGTTGCATTTCGACGGTTGCATAGATGGCTAAGGCTATGCTCCAAAAGACGTCGTCGTGGGTGCCGTTGGGGTGGCTGTCGTAATATTTCTTACAAGTTTGCCAGCGCCCAACTGCAGCCTTTACCACGGAATTTTAAAAATCGTCCCGGACGTTTAACTACCCAATTTCGACCGGTTTGCCTCTGTAAGCCACTGTAACCTTCTGAAACAGCCTAACAACATCCAGCGAACAAAAGAAAAACTTCGTTAAGTACTCATGCTGGTAAATCATCATCTGCGCCTTCACAGGCAAATCAATTCGCGGCGGCTCAAATCGGCGTGCAACATCCGCGACCTGCAATCCATCGACACTGATGTCTTCCTCGCGCATGCCAGTCTTGCTGGCGATGTAACCAAGGTAGGTTTTCTTCCAATCCAACATCATAACTTTTGCGGCAACTATGTCCACGGCTAACGCGTCGTCACCGATTAGCATCAAGTTCATCTTGACGGGTTTGCCTTTTGTGGGTCCGTTGCCTTCAATGCCAATTCGCGCGTCCATAATCGTAAGTTGCGGCTTAAACAAGGTGTAGAGGCGGTAGAAGACTTCGGGCAGGTACGGGTGCAGATAGATGCGTTTGTTGCTGGGCACGCAGCCGAAGAGATTTTTGATTGCGCCGCTGTAAGCCATAAACTCATGGGTTTTCATCAACGGCAAGTCAACGACGGCGTCGGCGTCGAGCAAGGTTTTGGGCAAAAACAGCCGCTTTAACGGGGAACTTCCGGAGAATTTGACTTCGACAACCTTGTCTTCCGAGAGGTTAATTACCCTGCCGCCCGCTGCTTTCACCGCTGCCTCCGTGCCTGTCTTATCAAACGCCGTCCAACACGGGTAGTTAAACCCGTTGGATTCCCCCACTATGACTTCACTGTTGCCGTCACGAAGCAAACCCACCAGCTGCCTCATCAACTCAGGACTAGTCACTACGCCAGGCAGGTACTCGGGGTGGCTCAAATTCGGCTTGATAAAAATCGTGCGTTTTCCACGCAAACCCGAATTGGCAACCGCTTCCTTAACAACGTCACTTACATCGCCTTTTGCACGATAGATTTTAACAGTTTTCTGCGTTGCATTAGGCACTTGTAGCACCTTTCAATCCCAATATACAACCAGGATCGCCGTTAAGCATATCGCCATCATGGTAAGCCGCCGAGCGAGCTCTGCAGCCACCGCAAATAAACTTGTACTTACAACCTCCACAAGAACCCTCAAGGTTTGCACGGTCGCGGAAAGAGTTGAACAGCGGCGCGTTCAGCCAGATGTCTTGAAACTTTTCGGTTTTCAGATTCCCCACGTTCACGGGCAAAAACACGCACGGATGCACATCGCCTTGAGGTGAAAGAGAACAGTAAAGCCGTCCAGCACCGCATCCACCAATGAAATCCGCCAGCGGCACCGCTTTTTTGGTGACTTTGACCGTTTGCATGTGCGCCATCGACATTGTGACTTCGCCTGTGCCGCCCTCGCCCTGGCACTGAATGCCTACACGTGCAAGCTGCGGCGTCGTGGTGAGTATGGTGGTTTTGCAGCCCTTAGACATACGCGCCAACAGGTAATGCATGAGATTTTCGCGCTCCTCTGCCGACAGGTCCACGTCAAAATGCTCCTTGCCCCTGCCAGTGGGGATGAAGTTGAAGTTGGTGAAGCGTTCCGCGCCGATTTCCTCAGCTAAATCAATGATCGCGGGCATCTCATCCAGGTTTTTCTTGGTTGCCGTGGTTGCTATGCAAACGCAAAGGTCCGCTTCCACGCAGTTACGCAGCCCAGCCATCGCCTTGTCAAATGCTCCGGGGACGCCGCGGAATTCATCGTGGGTTTTCGCCGTAGCGCCGTCGATGGAAATGTCGACGTAGTTGACTTTTGCTTCTTTGATTTTCTGAACGTTCTCCTTGGTCAGGAGGGTACCGTTGCTGGCAAGCGACACGTAAAGTCCGCGGTCCGCCGCATGCCTTGCGACCTCAAAGAAGTCCTCGCGGGTAAGAGGTTCCCCGCCCGAGAACGCGAGCGCCGTAACGCCTGCGTCAGCAAGTTGATCCACAACCGCCAACGCATCCAATGTGGAGAGTTCTTCTTCGCGGATGCCCCCGCTATCGCTGTAGCAATGCTTGCATTTGAGGTTGCATTTGTGAGTGAAATCCCAAACCACCAAAAAAGGCGCGTAAATGCTAAGCGGCTTTTGAATACCAAAATACTCAAACGACCGCGCAATGTTAAGAACCGCACGTCGCGCGTATGGGTCGGCAAGGAGCTTTTCCACTTTTTTCCGTTTGATGCCAAGAGCTTTGCGCAAAAAGTTAATCCAAAAGCCGATGATGCGCGGCGTATATTTGCTGCATTTATCGCATTTCGCATCTTTGTTTCCTGCGTAACGGTCCAGTGCTGCCTCAAGAACGGTTCTGCCGCACGCGGGGCATTTTTTGAGGGAGAGCTTTAGCATCCTACGAGTCGTCGGAAAACGTATCATGGCATTCCAGAATCGGTTGTGGCTAAGCAGACTCATGCGTGGTCTCCTGAAGCAGTAAACATTTGTGTGTTAGATTGGTCGCGTGACCATGTTAAAGATTTCTCCTTATGCATAAAATCGGGGTTGGAGAATTTGAGAACCTGCGGCTCCTTGAGGTAGCTTTCGTTTATGCTTTGCGCAATAATCAGTTTGTCTGAATAAACCGAATCCTCCAAGAAACCCCATGGTACCATGGATAAGTATGGTTTTCTTTCTTTGTTTGTGGCTATAAATAGAGGGGGTAGCTCGCCGTGGAGCAAGAGGAGGGATAAGGTTGGTCGGAAACGTAGCTTATCTGCCAGCAGCTAGGAGAGATTTGGCGCCTTTAAATAAGGGGGGTATAGAAGAAAAATCGCAACAGGTCAGGCACGCCTCAGAAGAACAATGCGCCATCAAACAGAACCGAAGCAAAAACCAGAACGGCTCCAACCAGAACCAGCGTCAAGGCTCTTGCTGCTTCGTTTGTTGCGCCTATCATGTCACCTGAAACTCCGCCAAAAACCTTTTTTCCGACCCAAACCATGAAAAGCCCAAACCCAACGGCTGCCAAAGCTACGATTAGACCTGCCCAACCCAAAAGCAAGAAACCGACCACAAACGCCATAATATACCCCGCCACGTTAAGTTTACGCTTTGCGTTTTCGATAAATCTTGAACCTAACCCTTTGTGGGCAGGCTTGCCGCGCCAAACAATCGTCACCATAGCCAACTTCGCAGCCATCTCCGCCACAATCAACGCCCTTAAAACAATAGTCCAATCAGAGAGCAGAAGGAGTCCTACAAATGCTGAAAACTCCACAAAAATTGCAAGGAAACCGCCTTTGTAGGTAACTACCCAACGGTGCGCGATTTCTCGCCTATCCTCAACTTTTTTCAACCCAATCGCGTTGCCCAAATCCACTAGGCCGTCGAAGTGCTGAAACCCCGTGAGCACCAGCAGGAAGGCCAGAGTCATGGCAGCAGGCAGAATCCGCGCCAACCAAGCCGTAGGAATATGCAACAGAAAGTTCACAGCGCCAAGCAAGTAACCGACAATGAAGCTGCAACCCAGAAAATATCCAGCCCCAAACAACCCAATTAACGCGCCCATCAATGGAAAAAGGTACATGTTTCGTGAGCTAGTTACAACGAAGTCTTCAGTTTGTCCCAGCGGAATAATTGTTAAGAACGCTAGCAGGTCCCTAAAAGTTTTTATAGCATTCGACTTCGACATATACCCTATTACACTGGCCAAACAGGATATAGGCTTTATCGTGAGGGCTTCAGATGCAACTTAAAGGTAAGAAAATCTTGGTCACTGGTGGCGCAGGATTCATAGGGTTCCACCTGACCCGAAAACTGCTGGAACTGGGCGCAGAAGTAACCATTTATGATAACATGTCCAACAGCAAACCAGAAAACGTCAAAGACAACCCAAAAGCCAAATTCATAAAGGGCGACATACTGGACTTCAAAAAACTTCTCAGCCTCCCACAATTCGACGTAATCTACCATTTGGCAGCGCAAGTTGTTGTTCCCTACAGCATGGAAAACCCCGCTATAGACTTCGAAACTAACGCACGAGGCACCTTAAACGTTCTGGAGAAAGCACGTAAAGACAAATCACGCCTACTTTTTGCTTCAAGCGCCGCAGTGTACGGCAATCCAGCCATACTCCCCACAACAGAAGATTATGGGTTTCACCCTGTATCCTGCTACGGTTTATCCAAAGTCGTGGGCGAAGAATACTGCCAAATGTACACGCAGCAGTACGGCTTAAACATCACAATCCTCCGATTCGCCAACGTCTACGGCTCCAGATGCCACGGAGTAATCCACGATTTCCTCGATAAACTGCAAAAAGACCCCTCAAAGCTGGCGATTATCGGCACCGGACAGCAAGCAAGAGACCTAGTGAACGTTGCAGACATCGTGGAAGCACTTGTCTTGGCATCGGACGAGAAAGCCATCAGCAAAACCTACAATTTAGGCTTTGGAGAAACAACAACAATTATTGATTTAGCCAAAATGATGCTTAAAATCCTCAACCTAACCAACAAAACCTTCATTTCCACGACTTCCTCCTCGTGGCAAGGCGACATCAACACAATCTGGTTCGACATAACTAAAGCCAAAACCGAACTCGGATGGACACCCAAAATTCGCCTCGAAGACCACCTGCGCACCCTTATTGTAGAGAGGAAAATGATTTGAGTAAAACGCCACCTGCTAAGGGATTGATCGCGCTCCTGCGACTTCCCTACTGGCTCATGACAGGTGGACTAGCTCTCCTAACAGCATTCGCCATAACCAAAGGCAACTTCTCCAACTTGCAAACCGCGCCGGTAATCTTCTTCTCCATGGCAGCAATAACCTCAGCAGGCTTCGCAATAAACGACTACTTCGACAAAGAAAGCGACGCAGTCATAAAACCCAAACGCCCAATCCCCTCCGGCGCACTCTCGCTAAAACAGGTCATTGCCGTTTCCGCCGTCCTCTTCACAGTAGGCTTAGTTTTAGCAGTCTTCATCAATTGGCTGAGTTTCGTAATTCTGCTTGCTGATTCCGCAGTGCTTCTGGTTTACTCCGCCATGGTTAAACGCAAATCCGGTTTCGCCGCCAACGTACTAGTTGGCATCTTGACAGGAACCGCTTTCCTCTACGGTGAAGCCACTATAACCAATCCCCCAACTCTAAGCCTAGTTTCCCTAAGCCTTTACCCCATAGCGTTTGGAACCATAGGCGGAAACGTACTACGCGACATCCTAAGTTTTGAGGGTGACTCAAAAGTCGGTTATCCAACGCTCCCGCAGCAAATCGGCAACCCCAAATCCGCCAAAGTTGCGGCCGTTTTCTTTGTTGCTTGCGGGTTGCTCGCTCCTTTGCCTTTCTTCATCGGCAAATTCTCCGCGTACTACCTGCCCCTAATTCTCATTTGGAGTGTACTTCTCATTTACTCATCAATTCGTTTGATAACTTCCGGCTCTACGGTCGCAAACGTTCGCAAGTACGAGCGATTAATCACGATGTCTATGATTCTGCTTCCATTGGCGCTGATTCTTGAGGCATTATCGACGGCAATTGGAGGTTTCCTCTAAGTGCCCAAGACGAAAAGCATTTGTCCCGAATGCAAAAAAGAAATCGACGCCGAACTAACCGTGAAAGATGGCAGAATCCAAATCACCAAACAATGCCAGGAACACGGCGAATTCAAAGCCACCCATTGGCAGAGCCCAAACGTCTATAACTTCACCGAAAAATACGACTATTTCAAACAGTTCCCAGAATCAGAAGACACCAAAAAAGCCGAAGGCTGCCCATACACTTGTGAATCATGCACGGGGCACGTTTCGGACACCGTAATCGGAGTAGTTGACGTCACCAAAAAATGTAACCTGCGATGTGCGGTGTGCTTCTCCACGTTTTCCGACCACATAGTGAATTACGAGCCGACTAAAGACGAACTCGTCAACATCTTAACTTTCCTAAGTAAACGAAACCCCAAACCACCGGCAATCCTGTTCTCAGGAGGCGAACCGCTGGAACGAGAAGACATGCATGAAATCATAGCCGCAGCTCATGACCTCAAGTATATGACTATTCTGGCGACCAACGGTATCCACATTGCAGAAGAACCTGAACGCGCAGCCCAACTCAAGAAATGCGGGTTAAACATTGTTTATCTGCAGTTTGACAGCTTCCACGACGAATTCTACCAAAAAGTTCGCGGACGCAAAATGCTGCAATCTAAGTTCAAAGCCATCGATGTTTGCCGTAAGCTTGACATGGAAGTCATCTTAGTCTGCACTTTGATGAACGGCTTCAATGATCAAGAAGTTGGAAAAATCATAAAATTCGCGGCGGCGAACAGCGATATCATACGAGGCTTAATTTTCCAACCAATTGCCTTTACTGGTCGTGCGACAGATAATCCGTTGCAGGATGGCTGGCGAGATTGGCGTTTTGCAGAGCAGGTGGAAGCTCAAACTGGTGGAGAAATAAAAACCACTGACCTGTTCCCATTGTCCGTTATGACTTCGCCCATAAAGATCATGCGTAAATTCATGAAGAAACCATGGCCCCTTTTCTCCTGCAGTCCACATTGTGGTATTGTAAACTGGATGTACGTTTCTAAAAGCGGCAAAATCATACCCATTAATCACTTTGTGAACTTTGATAAGTTCTTCGGAAGCGTCCTAAAAACCGCACAAAACGTAGAAAACAAAGGCAAATTCAACTTACTAACATCTCTATTTATGGCCTCGATGCGTTCCCTGAACATGATGTTAGTAACAAAGGAAGTAGGTATATTCACCCTGAACAAAGCGATTTTGAAAATGTTCATCTCCCCAGATTACCAATCTCTTGGTTCCATTCGACGACGTGTCTTCCTGCTGGGATGCATGGCTTTCATGGACCCTTATACGTTTGACGCGAAACGTGTGCAACGTTGCGTGGTACACTATGTTACGCCAAACTTGAAGGTCATCCCATTTTGCGCATACAACAACATTCACAGAATTGAAACCGAAGAAAACTATGCGTCAAAACAACAGCAGTAATTTTGATAACTGTTTTTATGCTCCAGAGACCTGCACGCTTAACGAGGCGTAATCACCAGAGAATTGTACTCCATCGCCGCTTTGATTGGGCGTCCACAGTTCAAAAACCACCAAGTAATCTCCTGGCGTGTTTAGTGAAACGGTAGCGAGGTTCTCCAATGAGGCGCCGTCTTTTATTGTGCCAATAAAAGTCTGGGTAGCGTTAACGTTCACTGGGAACAAAGGGTTCGAGTTGCTGGTGACTTTTACTTGAACTTGCGCGTTAGCTAGTGTGTACCCGAGGTGATTCTCCACAGTAACGTAGACCCCAAAAGTGCTGTTTACGTTGGCAACGAGGTGCTCAGGGTAGTTTGCTGCAGTTTTGTTACTGTCCAAAATGTAAACGTTCATGTTTCTTTTATCGTCGACGTTTCTACGCAGCTTCTTCAAAGCTTCCCCGATTCTCTCACACTCGTATGCCCTTAACGATGGTTGCCAGTATTTCGATTCCGGAATTGACTGGGTTCA
>JADGNF010000026.1 GCA_017883615.1 Candidatus Bathyarchaeota archaeon | reverse complement strand
CCAACGTAACAATAAGGGTGGAGAGATTAGAAATGGCTGAGCACACTCGATTTGGACCAGCAGGCGTTCCACCCATGTTCAGGCTTCTTGGCGCTACTATAGCAGACGTCCCAAAACTACTTCGTGAAGAAGGATTGGACGCTTTTGAGTACCAAGCTTCACGCTGGGGACCTAAACCGCAGATGAAACAAGAAGACGCTATAAAACTTGGCGAAGAAGCAAGAAAAAACGACGTTAAGCTCAGTATGCACGGTTCCTATTTTGTGAACCTGTCAGGCAAGAAAGAAACTGTTGAAGCCAGCAAACGGCGATTAATCGCATGTGCAATCGCAGCTGATTGGATGGGCGCATACGTCGTGGTTTTTCACACAGGGTTTTATGGCAAAGTGGAAAAAAGTTTTGCATTTAAGAATGCCCTCACCGCCCTAAAAGAAGTCAGCGCAGAAATGAAGAGCCTCGGCCTAAAAGTGAAGTTGGGGCCTGAAACTATGGGAAGAAAATTCCAAGTCGGCACCATAGACGAAATCCTGACGATTTGCCAAGAAGTCGAGAGCACACAACTCGTCATCGATTGGGGACACCTACACGCATTACATCAAGGCACATTAAAAAAGGTGGAAGACTTCCGCGCAATTGCTGAAAAAGTCGAAGCGAAATTAGGAACTGAAGCCCTCAGGAGCATGCATTGTCACTTCTCAAAAATCGAGTTCTCAAGCCAAGGCGAAAAACGTCACCATACCCTCGACGAAGAAAAGTACGGACCCGAATTCCGAATGCTAGCTGAAGTGATTGCTGATTTTGGGTTGCATCCAACCATGATTTGCGAGTCACCATTTCTAGATGTAGATGCCAGAAAAATGCAAGTTACATTAAAAGCTGTCCTTGAAAGCAAACAACAAAAAGTTCAACCATAATTGATCTTTTGACCTTAGAAATGTTAGAGAGTTTCAGAAAGAGAGAATATTTTTCTATGTTTTTTGAGATAATAACCGTTCTGCGAGTTGCAGTTCCTGTAACGTATTAATGTTCACGGCCAATTCGTCGTTGTTCATTAAGTAGATATCTTGGTCGAGCCATTCATCACCATACCGCTTGCGTCCGTCGATTACATTAATTCCGACAGGAACAACATCTTTGTTATCGGCTTTGAAAGAATACTCGATGCACATACCAAGCTGAGCTTTAGTTTCCATTGGAACCGCTACTGTTAATGCGGGTTTCCCGCAGCGCTCGTACCGTTCAACAACGGCATCTATCATTTCACTTGTGACAAGCGGCAAGTCTGCGGCTATGGCTAAGAATACTCCAAGCTTGAGGGTTTGAACAGCGTAGCCCATGTCGGAAACATAGTCTTTGCCTGGAGTTTCAAGGAATTTTATGCCGAGTTTTTTCATCAACCTGGTTGTTTTGGGCGTGCAACTCGATGTTGCAACTATTACGGAGTCAATTTTCTTAGCATCCTTTAAAGCTGCAAGCACGTATTCGACGACGGGTTTACCGCACACTTTAATGAGCGGTTTTTCTTCGGCGAGTTTCATACGGGTGCCTTTACCGCCGGCCATAACTAACGCAACTACCGTACGACCACCGCCAGCAAAACTATCACACAAACCAACCGCGTCAACTCGTTTGTTGCACCAAAAACGTCGCCTGTAACCCCGTTAAAGTGTTTATGCGCAACTGCAACCATCACCAAACCAGTTACTACTCCCGCTATAACAGTTATGACTCCTGCCCAACGCAATAGCGGCAGAGCAATCGCAAAAGAAATCACCAGTGCCACAATCAAGCGCAGGTTACCTTTACCCCCGTGCATGGCTTCAAGAAATGGAGAGTTCATTCCTTGGTGAACGGATTTGCCTGCCCAAGCAGCCACAACCATCGACAACTTCGCACACAACTCGACCACAATTAGGGCAGGAACAACCAGCGGAACAGCAAAATTCCCGAAAAAGATATTCCTTCCGAGTTCACCAAAGGCTAACGCCGTAACTAAATAAGTCATCAAAACCAAACCGATAGCCCCTGCACCCGTAAACCGGTCATGCATAACCTCAATTTTATGCTCAGATGTTCCGTGAGCCATGACGCCGTCGCCAAAATCCAACAACCCATCCATGTGGTGCAGCCCAGTCATCCATAACAACAAGGCTAAAACCAAAGCCCCAACAACGATACCAGGCAAAAAATGGTAACCTACCCAACCAAACAAACCCGCCAACAAACCTATGAACGCGCCGATGAAAGGGAAAGCCCACATGTTCCGGGCACAGTCGATTAACAAATCCTTGTCCATGGCGATTGGAAAAACAGTTAAGAAAGATAAGAGATTTTTAAGTTCTTTAACAACCAAGCGAGTATCACTTTATGCCCATCAGTAGAGCATAGTTATGCTCTATTTCCTTAAGAAGTATCTCTTTCGTGACTGCGCCACCGAGCTTAGCCATCGCTGCGATTGATGCACCGCCTGCACCGACCCCTTCTTTGACAAGCCCAGTCTCGTAGATTCGCAAGCCAGGATACTTTGATGGACTAAAATCTAAATCCGCTGCCAAAACTGGGACCTCACAGAACTGCTTAATTATACCGCAAATATCGGAGTTCTTGTCTTTTGCCACCCACCTTGTCGTTCCCACTGCTACGTTGCAGAGGGCTTTAGAATCTAAGGCGTTAATTATTGCCAAAACAGCGGTCATTTGGGTTCCGCCTGCCATTAAAACTGGTGCCTGTCTTGCTCCGCCAATGACTAAACCTGCCAGGGCAGCCATCATCGGATCGCCTACGCAGGAAACCGCCTTTAAGGGGTTCTTCGCCAGGCTTCCAAATTTTTCTTTTGCTGCCTTCAAACCAGCAGCAACTACCTCTGCCTTCAAGCTATGAGGATTTTCGGGAAGCGTGCTACTTACTTTTCCCTGAGCATTCACGCCTAAAGCTGAGAGGACTCCGAGAGCTGTCGTCGTTCCACCTGGTATACTCTCGCCTATTACGAGGTAATCCGACACTTTTGCTAATTGCTCTCCAAGAAGTTTGGCGCGTTCAACAACTTCCTCCACGTTGTCAACTGAATCGCCAGTGCGAATGTCTCTTCCGGAAGACCCGCCTAAATCCACGTAAGGAATTTGGGGTTTAACCTTCACTCCGCCATTGACAACCAAAACGGGAATGTCAGCCAGCCGAAGTGCCGACATTGTAATCAATCCAGGTGTCGGAATTCCATCAGGAGTTATTGGAACGCCTGAGATCGATTTACATTTACCTAATAACAGTAGTTCTGCATCGGCGGGTGGAGTAAAATCGGTGAAATCTGGATTTTGTCCCGCTGCGGATAAGCCGGGAATTTTGCCGGTTTCTGTGGTGGCAATTGTGCAAATGAATAGGGGTTTTTTGCCTTCGATTTCGTCTAAGAAGGCTTTTGCTTTCAACTCGTTATTCGCAATAAGTACATCCATTGAGGGTTCCTCTACTTTGGCACAACTTTGAATTTCTTGATTTCTAAGTATCCAAAGCCGCCTTCAAGCTTATGTTTCTGTGTTTCTTGGATTTCAATCTTTTTCTTGAATGTGGGTCCATCTGTTATGACTGTATGGTATTCGCCGCCTTCGCCACATGGATCCACATTGCCGAGTTTTAATATGTCTTCGTAGAATTTTCGGTCCAAGATTCGTCCAAGCCAATCTACGTCAAGCAAATTCAGTTTGGTGCGGACCACGGTTGCTTGAAAACCTGTTTTGAGGTAATCAAGGTAGATTTGTTTTGTGTCACCCATCCATAGAGGCTTAACAGGTGTTAGGCCAACTTCTTTGCAGACACGACCAAGCCAACCTTCCTCATGACCAGCGACTTCGTATATGTCCCCTGTGACTAAGCCTTCAGCTCCACGCGTCTTACACTCTAGAAGAACAGCTTTGAAGTCTTTCTCATACGTCTGCGGTGAAGTTGTTT
>JADGNF010000025.1 GCA_017883615.1 Candidatus Bathyarchaeota archaeon | reverse complement strand
TCTTTGTTGGCTGGATAATTGTTGCTGTGGGGTTGTTCTCGTTGAAACCTGCCTTGCAGCCTACTCAAACCTACACATCTCCACTGCCACCTATGACTCCAAACGGGGAAGCTCCTTTAGGAGTGAAATATTGTTCGTATTGTGGCGCGGAAAACAAGGTGAACGGCACTTTCTGCACTCATTGCGGAAGAAGACTCAACCCAACATAAGCATCGGAAAAAGCTAAGTTCAACCTCTCTTTTTCCTACCACTAATGTTAACCTATTGTCAAGAGCGTAGAAATTGATGTTTCGTGTGAGAACGATGGCGCCCAAAGATTTCTCTTTCGCTGTTTCCCTTGCCAACACGATGAATTGGAACATGACTGCGGCGGATTTTGAGTTTAACAGGCAGCTGGAACCAACCGGTTGCCTCATTTTGGAGGAAGACTCAGGACCCATCGGTTTGGCAACCTGCATTAGCTACGGGCAAGTAGGCTGGTTTGGTAACCTCGTTGTCGATGAGGCGCACCGCAAATTAGGTGCAGGATCTCAACTAGTGAAACATTCGGTCAGCTACCTCAAAACCAGGGGAGTAACTACAGTTGGGCTTTACGCTTACCCTCACCTGGTGGAGTTCTATGGCAGGATCGGGTTTAGAGGGGACGTTGATTTCGTGGTTTTGAAAGCAAACGCAATTTCCGCAAACTTTGGCGCCAGCGAAAATTTGAAAATAGTGGACGCGCAAGATTTGCCACTTATCACGGATTTTGACAGCAGCTGCTTTGGTTCACCTAGAAAAAGGCTTCTGGAAGCGATTTTCACGAGTCCAGGTAACATCGGCTATGTTGCAGTGGATGGCTCAAGAATTGAGGGGTTCGTGGTTGCCAAAGTGTTTGGCGAAGTGGCTGAGATTGGACCTTTGGCATGTCCAAGGAGCAAGCCCAAAATCGCGGTTGACTTGCTTAAAGCGGTGTTGATTAGGTTATACGGGTTTGAAGCTTACATGTATCTGCCTGCAAATGAAATTTCTCTTCTGGAAATCGCTCTCAATGCAGGGTTCACGGAAAAATTTCGCCTAAAACGCATGTTTCTTGGTCCAGATGTAGCCAAAAACTGCATATACTCGGCTGAATCTTTGGAGAGAGGATGAACCGTTCATGACCGACGATTTTTGCTGTCTCATAACAGAGGATTTCCTGCGCAACTCTTGGAGCACCATAAAGACTCTTGTGGAAGCGCTCCAAAAGTTCCAGCCCCAAAACCGAAAGCCTGTTTCTTTCTTTAAGTTTAAGAACAACCAGCGTACAAACCAAACCTTTGACGGCAGCCACTTTTTCCTGCGTGGTTCAGTGGAGTACACGAATCCACAGTTGACGGTTGAGGAAGTGCAGGGGATAATCGGCGCGCGGCTGCTGGAAGTCTGTGCCAACTATTTCTTTGAGAAGGGGTTTCATCAACCAGAAGCCGGTGATGTTGCACAGTTGTGTGAGTTGTTAAAGAATCCCTCCGATGGCAGAATAGTCGGTTTCCTGCTGAACACAGATGACGTAGAGCCTGACAGGTACAGCATGAATCCCTTGAAGGCATCGATTGTGGAAAGTGGGCAAAGCGCTTTTCCAGCGGCCAACGTGAAGACCACGGGGCTCTTTGTTGATCCCAAATTCGCCGACAAATATGAAGGCACACTGATCTGCAAGGGAGAAATCGAACTCATCAAGAATATGCTTGACGCGTCAAGTGGGTCTTATTTGGATTTTGTTGATGCCGTGAAATATGCTCAGTTGACTCGTTACTCAGAGTTTTTTGGTATGGATCTGTTTTTGCCTTCGCTACGCATGCCTCTAACCGCATTGAAATCTGAATCCCGGGATGGTCTGTTACATCATATCATAAGCGAAACTCACAGGGATTTTAACTCCGTTAAGCAAGCATACGACTGCATGGGAAGAAGCATGACCAAACGAACAACACTTCTGACAGTGCCACATTCTACGAAAGGATACGGTTCGAAGCGCGCGGCAAGAGGCAGACTTTACTTCAACGAAACCAAA
The DNA here is from genome assembly GCA_017883615.1 of Candidatus Bathyarchaeota archaeon. Taxonomy (GTDB): domain Archaea; phylum Thermoproteota; class Bathyarchaeia; order Bathyarchaeales; family Bathycorpusculaceae; genus JADGNF01. Next base: position 8,087 of record JADGNF010000025.1, on the reverse strand, counting down.
CTTGACGGTGTCAATGTCAAGTATAAGGACACGTTGCTTTACCCCAATGCCATGGATGAAGCCGACGTAAGTGTTGCCAAGTGCGAAGACAACTTCATTGTTCCCGCTGAGAAGCTTTCTAGCTACTCGTTCTTGGAGACTCCTTCTTCGCCGCAATTCTTCCTTTATTCTATGGGTTCACCCGAAGACGCCGCTTTGTGGCATGGCGTGGGAGCATTTGGTGCGCCTCAGCTGCTGCAGAGTTACACTCGAGCTCGCGAGGTCTGCCGAAATGGACAGCTAATAAGGAACTTGAGGGAAAAGTACGATGCGCGGGTGGATCCGCCGCTTCATTTGAATCTGGCTCCAGAGGGGGTTTGGGTTCATCCTTTCCATCGCAACATCGACGCAAGCATCGGTTGCGTGGAGAACCTTGGGGATTTGGCTCGTATGGGTATGAAGATTGAGCATCTGGCTGATATTCGGTAGGAGTACGGTGCTGCTGTGAACCCGTTTGAATATATCATGCTTAGATTTCTTCGTTTATCCAGGCGACTTCATATCACAAGGTTAATTTGGATGGGTACATCGACTAAGCAATTCACAGATTACTTCAAGGGTTACGAAAAAGTGGATGCTGTAAAGGGAATTTTTGGCGATAAAACCGAAGAAGTGCTCGCGAATTTGAAAGTGGAGTTCATGTGGTTCGGGTACATGGGCGTGGACAATACGGACGGGCACCTGATGGTGAACGAAAAGTACCTGAATAGCGGCAACAGAACCGACATCTATTTGGATGTGGTGCATGAGTTGTGCCATGTGAAGCAGTGGATGGGAGGCAGGGAACTCTTCGATCCAAATTATGATTACGTCGACAGACCAACCGAAGTTGAAGCTTACCGCTATACCGTGCAAGAAGCGAAACGGATCGGACTCAGCAAAGAACAGATTATTCTGTACCTGAAGACGGAATGGATGAGCGAGCAGGACCTCAAGCGGCTAGTAAAGAATATGGGCGTGGACCTAGCCACCCAAACAAAAATCAAGCTCCCATAGTTCCCCCACAGAAATCCTAATGAACAGCTTTTCCTTTTGTTCTAGTATGAAATATTCTTTTAAGATTGCTTCCGTGTGGGGCATCCCTATTGAGCTACACATCACTTTTATACTGCTCATGGTAGCTGTGGCTATCCTCTCCTACCCCACCTTCTACCTATTCGCCCTAATCTTGTTCCTCTTTGTCTTTGTGGTCCTCCACGAAATGGCACACACGTTTGTCGCCAGACACTACAACATTAAAGTCCGCAAGATTGTGCTCTACCCCATAGGCGGAGTCAGTGAAATCGAAGAAATCCCGGAAAACCCCAGCATCGAATGGCGCCTAGCCATTTCGGGCCCTGCAACGAGCCTGCTTATCGGCGCCGTCCTTTATGCAGCGAGCCTTTTCATCACTATCGCTGTGGCTCCCACCACTATTAGCGCTTCTCTCACGACCGCAGGCAGTCTCATCTTGGATTTAGCCACGCTAAACTTGCTTCTGGGCGGATTCAACTTGATTCCGGCTTTCCCCATGGACGGCGGCAGAGTTTTCCGAGCAATACTTGCAGAACGAATGAAATTCACGGACGCAACCAAATACGCCGCGTACATTGGCAGGCTTTTTGGTATCGCGATGGTGGTTTTCGGCATAATTTTCTACGGTTACTTTCTGCTCATAGTTGTAGGCTTATTTGTGTACATAGGCGCAACAGAAGAAGCAGAACAAACCATTGTCTCAACCACTCTTGCAAGGGTCCGGGTTAGTGACGTTACTTGCGCGGAAATCGGTTCCGTAACACCCGAAAACACCCTTGCTGAGGCCATGGAGGTTATGTTCAAGTTTCGTTATCACGACGCCATCGTCGAAAAAGACGGCATCTATCAAGGCTTAGTCGTTTGGGATGAACTCGTAAAGGTTAAGCCCGAGCAGAGAAGCCAACTCACGATCTCTCAGATGCCCCTTAGAAAAATCTCCGTTTTCCAAGGTGAATCCGTTTTGGAAGCCCAGAAAATCATGGTGAGTCAAAAAATCGCTGTCATGCCTGTGGTTGAGAGAGACAACCCCGAGAAAGTGACTTGTGTGCTGACGACTGAAGGGTTGGCGGCTGCTTATGATAGAGCCAAAAACCTCCGTTAAGAAAGGCTCATCCATACGTTACGGTGAAACTGGAGCCATCCTTGCTGAAACCTGAGAGGGATACTAAGTTTCTGTTCTGACGGTCCTGCATGAAAATCTCATAATTGGGAAATGCAGTGAGGGTTCCTGTTTTTCCATTTATCGTGGCTTGTATATTGGTGAACGTTTCGCTTCCGAAGTTCGCTAAATTGGATAGTTGGTTGTTCACGGTGGGTCTTTCCACTATCCACTCTGCGGTCAACTGTGAAGAATTGTAAGTGAAGGTCTGGCTAAATGTTCGTCCTTTGGTGAGGTCGCTTATTTTTATGAGCCATTGGTTCGCGTTGGCGTCTACTAAAGCTATTGTTGCAGAAATTGTGTCTCCGGGATTTACAGCAATTAAGGGTATTAAGAGAGAGTCGTTGGGTAGCATTTCGTACCACAATGAATATGATGCTTTTCCGTCGACTGAGTCATGTTGTGAGCCGACTTGAATTAAGGAGGGTTCCCCCTGTCCGCCTACGCCTATCCAAGTGGCGCTAAAAGTGTTACCTGCTGAAACGGAGACAGAAGGGACTTTCCAAGAGCCGCTTACGTTGGTCACTAAGGGTGAGGGCAACAACACATTTGAGGAAACTCCGTATCCGCTCCAGTCGAAACTCACCAAGGTTTCAGTTCGCAACGTTTTAAGGAAGGGAGTTACAACCGATGAAAGGATAGTGACAGATGCAATGAGGAGAATCAGCCATAACACGATGAGGAAGAATGTGTTGGTTTTCAAGCTTCTACGCCTATGGTCCAAAGTGTAATTTTCCGCTCCAAAACTCGTTCCAATGGAAAAACTCTTTTTTGATTTAATTTACTTTTAGTGTTACATTAGGTAAACAACAAATATAACTTTTTGGAAAAGTCTTCACCGTATTTTTTTCAGTCAAATTAGTTAAGAGTCGCCTCTTCCGTTTCGATACTACACGAAGTTTTTCTTCGCAGCCATGTTATGATGCTGCAAGGTTCAAACGATATGTCGAACGACGGCGACTCAGGAAAATCGGCTTCGAAGGTGCTTGAATTCGCAGTAGCCGCCTTGAAGGAGCAAGAGCGCGAACTGGACCGCTTGACAAACAATTTAGCCAATGTGAAAAGTGACCTTTTAGAGAACGTGCAAAAGTTAGACTCTCTGATCGGTGGTATCGCCTTTAAACTAGAAGTTTTAGAACGTGAAATCTTAAAGCTGAAACCGAATTAGCGTATTTAGACATCTTCTTGAGTAATTGCACTAATTTAAGTTATATTCTGAATTAATTGCAGATTGTTTAACCAAGTATTGTTTGTATGCCGTTAGATCTGTAAACGGCAATTCTTTTATCCAAGTCCAACTAGATATATTGCAGAGTCGGGAGCGGTTTTTCTTGAACTTAAAAGAAGCTCTTTCTTTGATTGACGACCTTGAAGGTTCTTTCAAGGGATCCAAAACTTCAAAAATCAAGAAACCTGCCGAATTCCCAAAACTGTACATCATGGAGTCATTCCAGCCTTTCGTCGAAGGGTACACTTTATGCGTCAAGAAGCTACCCCATGACAAAACAACATCCAGCAGCACACTTTCAATAATAAAAAGCAAGGGCTTAAACCTCACATCCTTTTGCGAAAAATATTGGATAATCTACACCTCAAAGTTCTAACTCACCAAAGGACTGCGGCGCACTAATGCTGCGAGCGGGATTATATTTTTATAAGTTGCACAGTGTATTTGCCCTATAATTATCCCATTAACTCAGGTGTGTAAATTGGCAGACGAAACTAAAACTGAAGCTACCTCATCCTTAGCCGCTGATTATAAGCCTCTTGAAATAGAAAAGGAAATCCGCGAATTCTGGCAGAAAAACCGCATACGCGAAAAGCTCGAACTCCGCGAACCCAACAAAGGCGTCGTGGGATATGTAGAGGGACCTCCAACCTTGAATGGGATTCCCCACATTGGGCACGCTAGGGGGCGCGTCATGAAGGATGTTCGCTATCGGTGGCGTACCATGCAAGGGTATTATATGCCGTTCTGGGCGGGGTGGGACTGCCAAGGCTTACCAGTTGAGTTAGAAGTCGAAAAACTCCTCGGAGTCAAAAACAAGCGGGAAATGCTTGAACATGTAGGCATGGAACGCTTCATCGAAGAATGCAAAAAAGCCATCATGCGTTACCACCAAATGTGGCTTGAAGCCGACGCGCGATTAGGCATTGCTATTAACCAAGAAAAAGCTTACTGGACTTACAAAGACGAGTACATCGAGCGGGAATGGCAAATTCTCAAGCGTGCTTGGGACCAGAACCTCCTTGAAGAAGGATACTACGTTGTGCCGTACTGCCCCGGATGCCAAACAAGCTTAAGCAGCGCTGAAGTCGGGTACGAAGGCAGCTACAAAGAAGTCGAAGACCCATCTTTGTACTTTAAGTTCAAGGTTGCAAGCACCCCAAACGAATTTTTCCTAGTCTGGACAACCATGCCCTTCACCGTAATCACCGACACGATGCTCGCGGTCCAACCTAAAGCTGAGTACGTGAAAGTGCGGATAGGTTCGGAAATCTGGATTATGGTTAAGCAGCGTGTAGAGCCAGTCATGGCGGAACTCGAGATAAACGAGTACCGAATCGTTGAAACTGTCAGCGGCAAATCCCTCGAAGGAACTGCTTACGATTATCCACTAAAAGACATAATCCCAAAGCAGGCGGAACTGGAAACCAAACATCCATTGGTTCATCATGTCATCGGGGAAGACTTCGTAGACGTAAACACCGCTACTGGAGTAGTTCACCTATCACCAGGTAACGGCGAAGAAGACTTCTGGGCAGCCCACCGACGCGGCGTCCCAATCTTCGCACCCTACAACGACGAAGTCAAATTCACTAATGACGCAGGCTTATTCACGGGCGTATTCGCAAGAGACGCAGACATGTTGGTGGTCGAGGAACTTCGCAACAGAAACGCGTTTGTGGCGGTCAAAAAAGTTAAGCACGAATACCCGACCTGCTGGCGTAGCCACCACAAACTGGTTTGGCTTGCACGCAAAGAGTATTTCCTGCGAACCGACAAGCTAAACGCTAAAGTCCTTGAAGCAGCAGAAAAGATAGAGTACTTCTACGATGAACCCAAAAACCGGTTCATAGCGTTCCTCAAAGAGGGCAAATCCTGGTGCATCAGCCGAGAACGAATCTGGGGTACACCCCTGCCCGTTTGGGCATGCGAGAAATGTGGAGAAAAGCGTCTGGTCGCCAGTAAAGCCGAGCTCGTCAGGGCCGCACAGGAGAAGCTGCCAGAGAATTTTGAGTTGCACAAGCCATGGGTTGACCGCGTAACCCTCAAATGCGACAAATGCGGTGGCATTATGCGGCGTGAAGACTTCGTTTTGGACACTTGGCACAACAGCGGAGCATCACATTACGCCCGATTCACGGATGAACAAGTGCAAAAGTTTGTTCCAGCTGATTTTCTGACCGAGGGAATTGACCAAACGCGTGGCTGGGCAAACAGTCTCTTACTCGAATACATTATTCTCACGGGCAAAGCGGAAAGCCCCTACAAGGCGTTCCTGTTCCAGGGTTTAACGCAGGATAACAAGGGGCGAAAGATGAGCAAGAGCTTGGGCAACGTCATCGAAACCAGCAAGCTCCTTGCAACCACCAGCGCCGACCTGAGCAGGTTCTACATGATGCGCAAATGCAGCCCCATCGACTTTATGAACTTCGACCTTCAGGAACTCAGCCGCCGCACCTATCAAGTCATCAGTACGCTTTACCATCTGAGCAAGTTTTTCCTGCAGAACGCTGAATTTGACGAATTCAAGCCCGGCAGCGAGGAGTTTGCGTTGGAGAAAATCCTTGGGCAGTTGCAGCCGCCGGACCGTTGGGTGCTGTCGATGTTGCAGGCAAAAATTGGGGAGTACAACCAGAAGCTTGAGGTTTGCCAATTCAACTCTGCCGTTGCGATTCTGGAAGACTTCGTAATCGACACATTGAGCAGGCTTTATGTGCCGATGATTCGCAAGGAACTCTGGACCGACGACCCCGAAACCCGAAGCCGCCGCATGGCAATATATGCTGTGTTGCACCAAGCGCTCAAAACCATCACTTTATTGTTCAACCCTGTCACGCCCTATATCAGCGAAGCCCTCTACCAACATGTCTACCGACAGCTTGACCCTGCACTGCCCGAATCCGTGAACTTTGAGGCGTGGCCCGAACCCAACGAGAAAATGCGAGACGCCAAAGTAGAATCGGACTTTGAAACTCTCTTCAAATGCGTTTCGCTCGTCAACGCCGCAAGGCAAACAGCAAAGCTGAAACGCCGATGGCCACTCAGAACCGTAGTTGTAGTTGCTCCAGAAAACGTAACCAAACCTCTGCAAGACGTGGAAGACTTATTCTTGGAGATGGTTAACTTCAAGGGCGTCGAATATTCTTCCGCAACTGAGGAGCATGGTGAAGGCGAAAACTGGGTCAGCGCAGTTGAAGGCGAGATAACAGTGTTCATAAGCGGGCAACGCGACGACAAACTGCTGGGCGAAGGAATCATGCGGGACTTAGCCCGCCGTGTACAGGCTCTGCGCAAAGAACTCGGATTTAGACCTACTGAAATTCTGGACAGCGCACATATTGCTGAGATAGATGAGGAAAGCATCGGATTACTCAAGCCGTTCCTTGACGAGATGGCGTCTCTGGTTCGAACGCAAAAAGTGTACTTGCATAAGAGCCAAAGTGAAGTCGAAGCCAAATGGCACGAGGCAGAGTTAGACGGCAAAAAAATCTACATAAACATTCACTAGCGACGCTGTAGAGGTTGTTTTCAACCCAAGCCTTTTTTTGTTCTAAAAAAGCAATCTTTTACGGTTGAAGCCTGTTTGCTCTGGGTTTGTTAAGAAGATTGGGCTACCGAAAGCTCTAAATCCCATCTTCTAAATTCTCTTCAGAGCAACAAACTTGGGCCGGTAGATCAGCTCGGTATGATCGCCGCGTTCGCAACGCGGAAGCCGCGGGTTCAAATCCCGCCCGGTCCACCACGTGGTCTGAACTCTGAAGGGTTCAAATCCATAGAGTTTTACTTGAATTTTCTTTTGAAATCATGAAAATATGAAAATACAAAAAAACAGGGCTTTGGGGCTTTTGTGGCTTTATCGTATTCATCTCATTTTATATCGTTTAGGGTTTCGTTGGTCTCGTTTAGGTACCATACTAACAACCCACCACGCCGCAACTTTTGGATGAAGAGGGCAAAACAGAACATCCTGGAGCTAGAGCTCCCTTGCCCAATTTCGGCGCAGCAGATAAGCGTCTTCATAAAAACTACCGCTTCTATCGCTATGAACACAAAATGAAAGGAAAAGATGGACCGAGTGGACAGATATCCCAGCGGTCGAGGATTCCTGGCTATTACGAGTCGCTGCTGACGTTTTTTGTCTTCTTGCGCGGCTTATAAATAATACCTGCAATTAACAACACAACTCCAACGATGGGTAATACGAGTACAACTTCTTGACCTCTTGCAAAATAGAGGACAAGGCCCACAAGAATTAATATTCCCCCAATTCCAAGGAGTCGCCCTTTGTTTGTTTGATAATAATCTTTCATGTCCACCACTTTTTCCACCTCCTCGTCGTCGCATCCTATCTTGCTACTTCCACTTTGTTAGTATTTCCTCCCTTCGGAAAGTCTTGGTGCTGATAAAGAAAAGCGTCACATCAATCGCCAAGAGAATGCCCGAAATTATGAGCAGACCGTTTACATCAAGGGTTATTATGCTTGTCTCGCTGAGAAGGTATAAGGCTAGGAGGGGAAAGAGTATAAAAATTCCAAAACTGTTAGCGCTGCGCACATCGTTAACTTTGGAAGAAACAATGACGCTGAACAAAACACTCATAACAATGGCGACCGGCATCAGAACTAAGAGCAAAGTGGCGATATTTGC
>JADGNF010000024.1 GCA_017883615.1 Candidatus Bathyarchaeota archaeon | reverse complement strand
TCCACCGAGAATTTCCGACGCCCATCCGGCGAAATTGAGGAAATCATGCGTATAGCTGAAGAGAAATTCACCAAATTGCTAACTGACGAACGCATACATCGCAACAAAGTTCATGTTAAAGTCATCGGCAGAGTGCATCTTCTCCCTGAAAACCTGCAGAAACTCGTATCGGACGTCGAGAAGGCAACAGCAAACTACGATAACCAATTTCTTAATTTCGCCTTCGCTTACGGAGGCAGGGCAGAGATTTTGGATGCCGCCAAAACAGTTGCAGAGAAAGTCAAAAACGGCGAATTGAAGATTGAAGATATAGATGAAGCCACGTTTGAAAAGTACCTCTATACGTCCCACATGCCCAAGGACCCAGACATGGTTATCCGCACCTCCGGCGAAGAACGACTAAGCGGCTTTCTACTGTGGCAATCCGCCTACAGCGAACTTCTGTTCCTAGATGTTTATTGGCCAGACTTCCGCCTCATCGACCTGCTCAGAGCAATCAGAACTTTCCAGAACCGCAAACGCCGCTTCGGAAAATAAAAAAGAAAGCTAAGCGCGCCTTTTGGTACTCACAATGCTTATGACATCTTTGTCTTTAAGCACCGCGTCTTCCCCTATCCGCGTCTTATGCCGAGCATTAACCGCGTAAAGAAAACTTTCCCCTAATTCCGTGTGAATAATGTAGGCAAATTGATGGGCAGTTGTGCCCTGCGGGATAAGATAAGCGTCAGGCAAAACTTTGCCATTATGGTTACTAAGGTGCTCCACATCCTCCACCGGATAGACAGTTATCATGTTCAGAAGCTTAAAATACGCAGTGTTAATGGCTTCCTGAACACCAGTAGAACCGTACTTAACCAGAATTTTTTCGCGAATAGCATCCAACGCCTTGATTTGAGCAGGCTGAAGCTTCTCCGGCTGGGCAATCTTAAAGTCGCCGTCACCCGGCCTATACTCGATTAGCTTCCTCTCAGCTGCCCTCCTAAGCCCAAGTTCAGCCTCGCAACTAGCAGGAATAACCGTGTAATCCAACTTCTTTAAACGCTCCACGTTTGCCTCAGCAGTCGGCAAATCAATCTTGTTCGCAACAATCAACATGGGCTTACTGATTCTGCGAAGCGTATCCACAAACCGCATAAAATCATCATCGCTCCATCCAGCGGGTTTATCCGGGTTCAGGTTTTCTTTTCGCACCGCTTCAAAAATATGACTTCGTTTAATTCCTAAACCGCTTAACCGCTCTTCCAGCGGCCCATAAATGCCCTTCTTCTCTGTCTCCGCCGTCCGGGCAACCTTTACCCAATCTTTCTTGAGTATGGACGCCATCCACATCGTGATTTCTTTTTCCAAAAACCGCACATCTTCCAAAGGATCATGTTCACCCGGCTTGCAAACCTTACCTTCACAATCAGTTCCTCCAGACGCATCAACAATATGCACAAGAGCGTCTGCTCGGCGAATTTCATCGAGGAACTGGTTGCCCAAGCCGCGCCCTTCCCAAGCGCCAGGAACCAATCCTGCAACATCAATTAGCTCAACCGGAACCAGACGGACTCCGTCAAGGCACAGGCTGTTGTTGGGGTTATCCTGGACTTTGAATTCGGGGTGGACGCAGAGGGTTCGGACATAGCCGACGCCGCGGTTGGGCTTAATTGTGGTAAAGGGGTAATTCGCGATTTCTGCCGTCGCTAACGTGGCGGCGCTAAAAAACGTGGATTTGCCTGTATTAGGCTTCCCGATGACTCCAAGCAAACGTGAGTATGATGCTGGCACGATGTTCCCTCGAAGGCTTTGTAGAGTATAATGTTTTGTTTATGATGCTATATGGTTTGTGTTTCGAGAACCGCAAGCTACCGCTTTCTCCATCTCGGAAGAGAGTCTGAACGATTATTTTGGTTTCATGGAAACTTTATTTAACGTACTTGTCTACAGTAACCCAAAAGCAAGCGATGGCTTTGAGACTACGAACATGAAGTTGGCTCCATCTAGCCGCACGTTGGCAATCCTGTTCATTGCGATTCTAGTTGTTTCTGTAGCGGACACGTTCTTTATCGTTTACAACAACGACACATTGCAGAAGCAGCGAAATCGCGACATCGCAAACCTTAACCAAGCACTCAACGACACAGCCACATCCCTAAACCAGACCGACTATGAAATGCAGAACCTGCTAAACGGTAAAATCGACAACGTCAACTCACGCTTACCCATAGGCCAATATGACTACGTGATTTACCGCGACTCAGACGGAAACGGCGTCCTGGACTATTTGGCGAAGAACGGCAGAACAGGCACGGTGGAATTCAACAGCACCGCGGCATCAGAGGTTTTCAATGAGGCTTTGGCAAACGGAAACAGCGTCTACGTTACATCCGACAACTACACTCTGACCTCAAATATTACTTTGAATAACAAAATGAATTCGCGACTGGACAGTGATGGCGCGACTTTAACAATGAACGGTAACAACATCGAAGTTAACGGCTCAGACTACACAAAGTCAGAGTTCAACCAAGTATCTGGCTTCGTTATCATTGACGGCACAGTGCGGATTCAGAATTCTTTCCGAACCACCGTAACAAACATGATTTTCAAAAACTCCCCCGTCGGGGTGGAACTTGCGAACACAAACACTTGGAGCGAATGCACAAAAATCGACACGATCTTCTTCGAAAAGTGCACCCAAAGCATAGTTTTCAGAACCAACGCCAGCAACATAATCCTCAATCAGAACGCCACAGGTTCCTATGCAAACACCGAAGTTGATCGCTGCTACTTCAAGCTGGCAGACAATTCGATCGCTATCACAGTGGAAACGCAAGCTGAATTCACAGACGGCAAAATGCAAGACATCCGAATTTGGATGGGGGAATACGGAAAATACAATGAAACTGGATTATACCAGAACGGTTCAATGTACCAAACCCAGATGGACGGCGTGGTTTTCGAGTCCTTTGCACCTGCGCGGACCTACTACGATTATTTCTACGCCATAAACATAGGTCCATCTGCGTTCCAGACTCCAGTTTTGGATTCGGGCGTTAACTTTTTGGGCTACTGGTCATCCCGAATATACAACCCATACAACAAATGGATTTTCGGAGTTGGAAGCGTCTTCAAACAAACGGATGTCGCGGTTCCCGTTGGCTCTTCGACTTACGGTAATTTGCAGGTTATCCAAATTCACCCAGCAACTATTGCGAGTTTCCAAGCGAAAATAACAGTTAAGGGCACTTTCGCCAGCAACGAAACGGTCACGGTTAGGTTCCGACTAGAATTCGTGGATAACGGGGTCACCAGCGACGCCAATTCCGTGCAAAAGTCTTTTACCTCAGCAGGTTCGGTTTGGCTGAGCAACGACGATTTGATGCAGCTGTATCCATCGTTGAATGTAATTTACGCGATCCTGGTGGATGCCCAAGTATCCGTTGCTTATTCAGATGCATCAGTACATGTGGACGTGTATGGAACAGCAACATAGGAATCTAAGAAAGAAATGTATTTGTTTTTAGATTTCGAATTTCTCAATGATTTTCCGCTATTTCTCAGATTAACTTCGCGGCTTGCAGATTTTAATGAACATGCTTTTAAGCTAGATTATCCACCTTTCTCCCAGAATATTCCTTGAGATGTTGCAATGGGTAAGAAAAAAGTGTTAAACGAAGGCAACCTGAACGAAATGGTTTACCCTGGGCAAGGCGAAATGCTGGGTATAGTAACAAAGTTACTGGGTTTTGACCGCATCATGGTCAAATGCCAAGATGGCAAAGAACGCTTATGCCGAATCCGCGGCAAAATGAAACGCAGAGTCTGGATCCGAGAAGGCGACGTAGTTCTGGTTGCGCCTTGGGACTTCCAAACAGACGAACGAGCAGACGTCACTTGGCGCTACACTCATGGACAGGCAGAAATTCTGCGCAGAAAAGGCTACCTCACAGTATAGCAAACTTAAGAAAAGCCTTCCTTATCTTCTCTTTATTGTTTCTTAAACACTTTTAATATCCGTTTAACAAATATGTTGATGGTTAATTATGTCTAAAGCCCGCGAAAAGATCACACGACAAGAAAAGACAATGGAAAGAAGAGACCGCATGCTCACCCACAACATGACCCAAGAACGAGCCACCATGGAAGAGGTCTTTGACCAGTCAACGCTGATGATTATCTACCACTTTCTAAGCAGCGGCGTCATAAACGACCTTAACGGGGTTGTGAGTTCTGGAAAAGAAGCAAGGGTTTATTGGGGTTCAACAAAAGAGGGCGAACAACGTGCTGTAAAGATTTACTTGACTTCTTCGGCTGAATTCAAAAAGGGCATGATGATGTACATCGAAGGAGACTACCGCTTCAAAAACGTCAAACATGATACGCGCTCCTTAATTTCCACGTGGGCTCAGAAGGAATTTCGGAATTTGGATGCGGCGAAAAAAGCGAAGATACGGGTGCCTAACCCTATAGCTATTGACCGGAACGTGCTTGTCATGGAGTTCATCGGGAAAGACGGCGTTAGCGCACCGAGGCTCAAAGAAGTTCCCCCAAAAGACCCTCAGAAAGCGTACAAGCAGATTTTGACGTACATGCGTAGGCTTTACCAGAAAGCGGAACTTGTCCACGGAGACCTAAGCGAGTACAACTTGATGTCTTGGAAAGGCAAACTCGTCATGTTCGACATGTCCCAATCTGTCCCCACCTCGCATCCGCTTGCCCAGGAGCTCCTAAACAGGGACATAACTAACGTGAATAAGTTCTTTAGTCGCCAAGGAATAGAAGTCCTTCCTAACGAAGAAGTTTACAAGCAGGTAACCCAACATGTCAAAGCCTAACACATTTGTCCGAATCCCCAAAGAGAGAGTAGGCGTCCTCATCGGACCTGAAGGCCAAGTGAAACGTGACATCGAAACACGCCTGCAGGTTAAGCTGGAAATCGAAAGCGAAGCCGGCGGCATAGAAATCAACATGGCCCCAGACTCAACCGACCCTTCCCTTATTCTAAGAGCCAAAGACGTAGTCACTGCCATCGGCAGAGGCTTC
>JADGNF010000023.1 GCA_017883615.1 Candidatus Bathyarchaeota archaeon | reverse complement strand
ACATGACTGTGGTTTCTCGGGGGGAGTGTAGTGCTGTGGATGTGTCGAATTTGACGGGGCGGTGCCGGGCTATTGAAAGTAACTATCTTAATCAACTGTCTCGTATGGGTTGGGTTAACAAGCGTCGCGTGTCTAAAACTACGAATTTCCGCGCCGTCTCAGAAAAAATGCCAACCAAGCCCGCCGAAGTCAAAACCGAACCACCCCGCATGCTAGAACTCCGACAAACCAAGGCAACGACAACTCGTCTATTCGATGCTTAGAATTTCACTTTTTCCCTCCCTTCTTAATTATCGTAAGTTTTGTTTGAAGCCATGGCACCTAGCGAAGCATATTTTTTTGTGCTGTTATCCCTTTGATTTGAGAAAATCATAATCGACTTCTAAAATAAGCCATCACCCAACTGTTAAGATGGAGAAATAATGATCCCCTTACATCACCCGAACATTAACAGCTTTCTCACACTTCCCCTTGCTTGCTTTGTAGCAGCCTACCCCCCTCTATTTATAGCCTAAAACAAAGGAAGAAAACCTTGGAAAGCTGGCTTACGGAGACCTGTTACGTGCGAAGCCTACCCCCTCCCTTATTTAAAGGCACCAAAAGCATTTGGATCTCGATGTTTTTCAACATGCTATTGCTGAAAATCTGCCAATAGCGACCCCTAATCCTGCCTTTTTTCGCCAAAAACAGCCCTTTGACCTACCCCCCTCCCCCTCCACTGCATACAATGAATAATAGGCACCAAACACGATTGCTACTGATTGTTTTCTCAAACTAATTCTTGATTTTTTCTGCAGGTCTATTTGCAGAATCTACCGTCGTCTCTTGCATCTTTGAGTTTGTCGATTTTATCTTTAAACCATCCTATCTTGGCGTTTTTCCTGTCGTCAAACTTGGGCACATACGGTTTGATATCTAGTAGCGGAGTGCAATGCACGATGTCCACATCTTGGATATGCACTGTGTTGTTTTCAATTTTTGTGAGACGAACCGTAGATATGCCTATCGGGTTTGGTCTGGCAGGCGAGCGGGTGGCAAATACGCCATGAAGCTGGTCGTCAAGGAAAGGTTTGACAAGCAACTTGCAGTCCTTCACTAGGCTGAAATGGTAGAGCAAAATTAAGTGGGAGACACCTTTGAGGTCTTTTAAGCCTTCTGCGTATTGCGGGTAAATTTCAAGAGTTCCTTTGGAACCTTTGGACGCTGCGGCTTGGCTTGGAACGGTTTTTGGCTCTTTGAAAGATGAGTGCACGATTCCGATTGGCTTGTATGTTATCTCGTTCATTTGATGCATCTTTAGAAGAGAGCGTAGGGGAATTTGGCACCTGTCACGTGCAGTTTTCCTTTGATGGGTATGCTGGTTCCGCAGACTGGGCACTTCATGTCCTTGGTTAGGTTCCAGCGTGTAATCTCGTAGCTGTAGCGTTTAATCACTGCCTCGTTGCAATTGGGGCAGTAGGTATTCTCCGCGGGGTGTCCAGGCAAGTTGCCGAGGTACGCGTAGTTTAATCCTTCCTCTTTGCAAGCCATGTATGCGTGCTCCAGCGTTTCAACAGGAGTAGCAGGAACCGTCGTCATCTTGTAATCTGGATGGAACCGTAGAAGATGAAACGGCGTATCCTTACCCAAATAATCCTTAATCCACTTTGCCATTTCACGGATTTTCTGCATGTCGTCACCCACTTTAGGAATAACGAGGTTGGTGAGTTCTATGTGGACGTCGTGCAGTTTAAGTTCTTTGAGGGCTTCGTAGATGGGAGTCACGGTTGGGACTGCTGAGACGCTTTTGTAGAAGTCTGGGTCGCCGCCTGCTTTGAAGTCCACGGTTGCAGCGTCCAAAAAAGGAGCGATGGTTTTGACGGCTTCTGGCGTCATGTACCCGTTCGTTACAAAGGTGTTAAAGAAACCCACTTGGTGAGCTAATTCAGCTGTGTCGAGGGCATACTCCATGTAAATTGTCGGCTCTGTGTATGTGTAGGTGATTCCTTGGCAGTTTTCTTCCCTCGCTTTCTTTACAATGTCGGCGGGGGGAAAGTTTTTGCCTGCTATTTCTTTGTCTTGGCTTATCATCCAGTTGTCGCAGAATTGGCAGCGGAAATTGCAGCCTGCAGCAGCAATCGACATTACTTGAGCGCCGGGGTTGAAGTGCGAAAGAGGTTTTTTGCTGATTGGGTCAACGCATGCCGAAACCGCTTTTCCGTAGTTGAGCGTGAAAAGTGTGCCGCCCTCGTTTTTCCTGACTAGACAGAAACCTGAACCTCCATCTGCTATGAGGCATCGGCGTGCGCAGAGGCAGCATTTCACCTTGTTTTCTGGTTGGCGTTCGTACAAAATGGCTGGATGCAGAGACATACAATTTACTCCTAAAGTAACTTCAACGATAATTATCTAGAAATAATGGGATAGATGGTTAAAAAACTATTGAGGTGCGCATTTGAAGTCGTGGTGGAAGCATGTGTAGTCGCCGGTGTGGCAGGCGGGTCCCTTCTGTTCTACAATGTACAGTAGGGTGTCGTAGTCGCAATCGGTGAGGACGCTTTTGATTTTCTGTGTGTGTCCGCTGGTTTCGCCCTTAACCCAAAGGCCTTTCCTGCTACGGCTCCAATAGGTAGCTTTTCCTGTCTTGAGGGTGTTTTGCAATGCTTCTTTGTTAGCATATGCCAGCATCAGGACTTCTTTGGTTTTAACATCTTGCACTACGACGGGTATGAGTCCGTCCATCTTCTTCCAATCTATCTTTTCTACGAGGTTAGTTTCGGTCATGGTCTAATTGTCACCCCCATCTTTCGCAAATAATCTTTGACAACTGAGACGGGGTACTGGTTATAGTGGAAAACTGACGCTGCCAACGCGGCGTCGGCTTTGCCTTTCGTGAAGGCTTCCAAGAAGTGCTCGGGTTTGCCTGCGCCTCCGCTTGCGATGACGGGTACGTTCACCCGCTCCGATATTGCGCGGGTCAGGTCGAGGTCGAAGCCGTTTTTTGTTCCGTCGCAATCCATCGACGTCACTAAAAACTCGCCGGCACCCAGCTCCATAGCTTTTGTTGACCACTGAACGGCGTCTATGCCAGTGGGTTTGCGTCCGCCATACGTGTAAACTTCAAACCAGCACTCCCCAGCAGCCGTCTCAACAGTGACTTTTTCTTTTTGTTTAGAATAGTTTCTTTTTGCGTCTATGGCAACAACTACGCATTGCTGCCCAAACAGGTCTGCCAGTTTCGAAATGAGCTTGGGGTTTTCGACTGCTGAGGTGTTGACGGAGGTTTTGTCTGCGCCACTACATAGGACCAAACGAGCGTCGGATTCGCTGCGTATGCCACCGCCAACTGTGAACGGGATGTTAATTGCTTTTGCGACGCCCTCTACAACGTCTCGGAGCGTTTCGCGGTTATCTGACGAGGCGGTGATGTCTAGGAAGACGAGTTCGTCTGCGCCTGCGTCGGAGTATCGTTTTGCGAGTTCGACTGGGTCGCCTGCGTTTTGGAGGTTGAGGAAGTTGACGCCTTTAACGACGCACCCGCCTGTCACGTCCAAGCATGGGATTATTCTTTTGGCTAATGGCATGTTTAGTTCTCCTTCACGGTTTCTATTGCTTCTTTAAGTGAGAATTTGCCCTCGTAAAGAGCCTTCCCCACGACAGCAGCCTCGACTCCGACACGTTTGAGCGCAACAAGGTCTTTGAGGGTGCCTATGCCGCCTGCCGCGATGATGCCTCCTTGACCTGACCACTTGCATGCTTCCTCCAAGGTATCTAAGTCGGGACCCGAAAGCGTACCATCCTTAGTTATCGAAGTAATTAGGAAGGCTTTCACGCCGAGTTTCGCGTAAGCTTCTATTGCGTCTTCGAGTGTGAATGAGGTGGTGCTTGTCCATCCTTCAGCCATCACAATGCCTTCTCGGTGGTCCAGTGCTACGATGATTCGGTCGGCGCCAAACTTTGCCTGAAGCTGAGTCACGGCAGTTGGAGTGCGTAGCGCCAATGAACCCAAAATGACGTACTGGATACCTGCGTTTAAGAGTCTTTCAACGGCTTCTACGGTGCGGATTCCGCCGCCTACCTGAATCGGTAACTTCGTAGCCTCCGCGATTGCGGACACTACTTTAAGGTTGTCCGGCTTACCAAATGCCGCGTCTAAATCAATAATGTGTAGTCGCTGGGCGCCTTCGTTTTTCCATTGGAGCGCAATTTCCACGGGCGTGCCCATACTGTTGTAGAAGGTGGCTTGTTCTGGGTCGCCTCGGATTAAGCGGGCAACTTTGCCTTTCATTAAGTCGATTGCTGGAATAACTTGCATGTTTGTCACCTTGATACAATTTGGGCGAAGTTTTTGAGGATTTGTAAGCCCACATCGCCGCTTTTTTCTGGGTGGAATTGGGTTCCATAGATGTTTTTGCTGGCTACGGCAGAAGTGAAGGTTTGCGCGTATTCGGTTTGGGTGCAGATTATCTCCTTGTCAGCGGGCACTGGGTAGAGCGAGTGAACGAAGTAAACGTAGGAGTCGTCTGCGACGCCATCGAACAACTCGTTTTGTTCGACTTTTTGGATGGTGTTCCAGCCCATATGCGGAATCTTCACTTGGCCCGTTAACCTAACGTTTTTGCCCTTGAAGAACGCCAAGCCCTCGCCGGGTCCTTCTTCGCTGGCTTCAAAGTAAAGTTGCAGCCCGAGGCAGATGCCAAGAATCGGTGTGCCCGCTTCGACAGCGTCCACCAGCTCCTGTTTCACCGAGTTAAGCGCCTTCGCGGCGGCTGTGAAGTTTCCAACACCTGGCAGCGCGATTGCATCAGCCTCCTTGAATTTCTGGGACTGTGTAGCAATCTTCGCTTTCAACCCTGCCTTTTCGAGGGCGAATTTTAGGCTGAGCAGGTTGCCTACGCCATAGTCGACGATTAGTACCTGCGGCATTACATGGCACCCTTCGAGCTTGGGACACCTTTCCGTCTGGGATCCATTGCGAGTGCTTGTTTAAGGCTCAGCGCCAGTGCTTTGATGGCTGCTTCTGCTTTGTGGTGATCGTTACCGCCATAGAGCGTCCAAACGTGAATATTTGCGCCCAAAGATGTGGCGAGGGTTTCGAAGAAATGCACGATGTCTTCGGTTGCCATGTCCTCGACTTTTTTGCCTCTGAGCTTTAGGTCAATGACGGCGTATGGGCGTTTCACTAGGTCTACGGCTGCAGATGCGACAGAGTCGTCCATGGGTACAGTTGCGTTGCCAAAGCGTGTAATGCCTTCCCGCGTGCCTAAAGACTTGCTGAGCGCTTCGCCTAAGCCGATGGCTAAGTCTTCGATGCTGTGGTGCTTCAAATCGCCTTTCACCTTGACGGTTACGTCGATGAGGCTATGCGTGGCAAAACTCGTCAAAAGATGGTCAAAGAAAGGCACTCCTGTCTCCACTTCGATTTTTCCTTCACCATCAAGATTCACCTTGGCGGTGACTTCAGTTTCCTTAGTTTTTCTATAGACTTCGTCGGTTCTCATCTTAATCCTCCATATATTCGCCTAGTGCTTTTAGGAGTTTGGCGTTCATTTTGGGCAACCCAACGGTGGTTCGTAGGCAGTTTTGGTACTTTAGCAACTTTCCAAGCTTTTTGATTACCAAGCCCTGCTTCAATGCAGCCTCATAAACCTCGCCTGAGGGCTTATCCGTGTTGAAAAGGACGAAATTCGCTTTGGAATCAAACGCTTCTATGCCTTTTATTTCGTTGAGTTGATTTATGAGTTTTCTCCGCTCCGCTTTCAACACCTTTACTGATTCTCGCATTACTTCGATGTTTTCGAGCATTTTCCTGCCCATGCGAAGCGAAACGACGTTCACCACGTACGGTGCTGGTGTTCTATCTAACGCTTTTGTAAGGCCTGGACCTGCAAGAGCGTAGCCGAGTCTTAGACCCGCCAAGCTGAAAGCCTTCGAAAACGTCCTTAAAACTATTAGATTCTCGTATTTCTTAATCAAGGGGACAATTGAGTAGTCTGCGTACTCTGCATAAGCCTCGTCCACTAAGACGATGCCGGGGAACTCTTCGATGAGAGTCTCGATTTCTCTGGGTTTAAGTTGGCTGGCTGTCGGGTTGTTGGGCGAGCACAAATACATCAGCTTCGCCGTTGAGGTGAATGTTTTGAGCATGCCTTCCATGTCAATGCTGAAATCGTCTTTCAGCGGAACAGTAACATATTCCGAGCCCTGATAGTCAACGTCACATTTGAACACGGAGAATGTTGGAGTAAACGTCACTGCGCTTTCGCCCTTACCGAGGAAGAGGCGGATGGTTCGTTCCATAACTTCATCGCTAGAGTTGCCAAGCGTTACACAGTCTGCTGTAACATTCAGGTATTCCGCTATAGCTTCTTTAAGCATGAACTCTTCATCTTGCGGGTAAATCCGAACATCAACCTCATCTGCAACATCTTTGAGCATTGCCGCTACTTTTTCGCGTGGGATGTAAAGGTTCTCGTTGTAGTTGAGTTTCACGATGTCGCTTATTTTGAGTCCATACTGCTTCGCAATTTCCTCGTTTGTTTTCTCAGCAACGTAAACTTCTGAACCCTTCAATTCATTAAGCTTCTTCCCTAACCATGCTTCACACTTTGAATTCATTGTTCAAACCTCGCTTCAACGGCTTTGTAGTGATTAGGAAGTCCTTCCGCTTCTGTAAGCACCTTGATTGTTGATTTAACTTTTTGCAGCCCCTCTTTTGAGCTTTCAACTATGCTGACTCGGCGCGTGAAGTCTAGGACGCTTAGTCCTGAAAACGCGTAACCGTAACCGCCTGTTGGCAACACATGGTCGGTTCCGCTGGCGTAGTCGCTCAGCGCGACTGGACTAAACTGCCCGATTAGGATTAGTCCTGCGGTCGTGATCTTTTCCGCGATTTCCGCTGGGTTCTGGGTAACTATTTCTAAGTGTTCTGGCGCAAACAAATTCGCCAAGACTGCCAACTCGTCGCGTTCCTTACATGTAATTATGAATCCGTACTTTGAAAGCGCTTCATGCACGATTTCTTTCCGTTTGGCTGCATCAACAAGCTTTTCAAGCCAACCCTGAACTTCGTCCGCCAACTTTGTCGAAGTCGTAACAAGTCCAGCAACGCTGTCTGCGCCATGTTCAGCTTGGCTAACCATGTCGGCGGCAATCAGTTTGGTGTTCGCCGATTCATCAGCTAAGACGAGGACTTCACTTGGACCCGCTGGCATGTCGATGGCAACATGCTGCGAAACTAAGATTTTGGCGGCGGTGACGTACTTGCTTCCTGGACCAACGATTTTCCTGACTGGCTTGATGCTTTCTGTGCCGTATGCTAATGCGGCTATTGCTTGCACTCCACCGATCTTATAAACCTCGTCCACCCCGCAGATGTCCGCCGCAACCAGAATCAGCGGATTAATGGTGCCGTTTGTGGTGGGTGGGGAGCAAACGACGATTCTTTGAACGCCTGCAACTTTGGCCGGGGTAGCGGTCATAACAAGTGTGCTGGGGTAAATTGCTTGTCCTCCTGGAACGTAGCATCCGACACTCTCCACCGGACGCAACGCAGTTTGCACTGTTATGCCTTCATGCGTAGTTTTGGCAGGCTGCTGTAGGAGCGTCAGTTCTTCTATGGCCTCCAGCTTTTCCTTCACGAATTTTAGGGCAGCGACTTGTTCTTTGGTGACTGCTTTGTAGGCTGCCTCGATTTCCTTATCTGTCACCCTCATGTCTTTTGGGGTCAGTTTGGTTTTGTCGAATCTTTCCGTGAACTCAACGACCGCAACATCTCCCCGTTGTCTGACCTCTCCGAGGACGTTTCCAACGGTTTTTTCCACATCTTCGCTGCCTTTGTCGTCAGTTTTTCCTCGTTTGACCCAATCGGAGGGAAGCTGGGCGGAGTCCCAGACCTTCACGGTTAGTCGGTTTGGCATTTGCCTTCTTTTCTCCGCGCCATTTCGTCTAACGCCAGAACCTGCCGCGGCTCATAAACCACTAAGCCTTGAGCGAGTTTGCGTATTTTTGGTAGCAGTCCGATGAGACAGTCTTTTTCGATGACAGTGTTGACGCTGACCCATGTGTCGTCGGCTAGTGGCGATATAGTTGGGTTTTTCAATGCCGGCAGCTCAGTTAGCAGTTTTTGCAGGTTCGCCTTTTTTACGTTAACGAATATGTGTATGCGTTTTGAGCCGTCTACGACGCCTTTGAGCAGTGCGACTATGTCGTAGATTTTTTCCTGTTTCTCCGGATCTTCTAACGCTTTCTTGTTTGCGATTAGTACAGCGGCGGACTGCATGACGGTTTCTATGATTCGCAGGTTGTTTGCCTCTATGGTGCTGCCGGTTTCAGTAACGTCCATGATGCAATCGGAATCTTCCGGTGGTTTAGCTTCGGTAGCACCAAATGACAAGAAAATTTTGGCGCGGGCGTTGTCGCCTTTCCGCCACCAAGGGGTAACAAACATTGGGTCGGCTTTGCCAAAGCGTTTCTTGTAGGAGGGTTGGCTCTTGAGGTATTCGGAGGCAATGTTGAGGTATTCAGTGCTGACGCGGAAGTTCTTGCCCTGGTTCCAGATAGACTCCATGTATTCGCTCATTGTGGTGTTTTCTGGTACGCTTTTTGGGACGGCTATGACGAGGCGGATTTTGCCGTATTCGAGGTTTTGGAGGATTTCGACGTCGGCGCGGTTTTCTTTTACCCAGTCTTCGCCTGTGATTCCTATGTCTTGTAGACCTTCAGAGACGAAAACGGGGATTTCTTGGGGTCGCAGAACCTTCAGTTCTATTTGGGGGTCGTTTATGCTTGGGCGGTATGTGCGTTCTGTTCCGCCGATTTTGAAGCCTGATTTAGAGAAGAATTCTGCTGTTGCTTTTTCTAGGGAGCCTTTTGGTATGGCGAATTTTATTTTGTCCATATTAAGTCACTTTCACTTTTTTTGATTAAGGAAACATTTAGAGTGTTTGCTACTTGATTTTCTGTCTGACAAAACTGTTTTCGATTTGAGAGTATGCGTACGATAGAATAATTTTTCGTTTCTAAACGATTAGGGTTTCGACTGCATTTAGTTCGGATGAACGCAATCGCCTTTGGTGAATGCAATCCCTCATGTTTAATCACTGGATTGCACCATTAGTGAGTCATTCTAATAAACGTATCTTAGCAGTCAAATCGCGATTTAAGCTTTAACCTACGCTTGTTTTGCTTGGAGCGCATTGGAGCCTTTGAGCACTTCAAAAACAAGAGGCGGAATAGTGTTCTTCAGATCCAACTCGACTTCCAACAGTCCTTCAAGGACTCCTGCCAAGATATCCCACTCGTTGATGAACGGCGTCTTTGCGAGCAGGTACTTGTCTTTTGTGTAGAAGTCGCCAAAACCCTGCACTCTCAATCTCTTAAAGACGCTGTCCCAATTATCCCTCGTTATGGCAGCCATGTCTAACGTGGTTTCCATTGATACTTTCAAGCCGGCACCCATTTTTCTGCCGATTTCGCGCCATTTCTCTTTGGGGGTCTGCTGAATTAGAATATTGATTATTTCCACGTTGACGAAAGCGATACGGCTTATGCCACAGTAGTATTCTCCAGGGAACCGCCAGTCATAAACCATCATGTTTCTATAAACATCAAGCATCTTGCTGATGAGCGGTTTAATCCCGGGTTCTTTGCCCTCACGGATTAATGAGTCGATGAATTCGCGTTCTTCCTTGTCCAGAATGATGGTTGTTCGCCTGGCTGATGAGCTTAGGCTGTTTTTACCCAGAAATTGGTTAGAATTCTTTTTCCCATCACTTGGCATACCGAGTATGTCGGTTGGAATAGGTTATATGCTTTGTTGAGTCCAAATTCAGGTCTAAAACGTACAGCCAGATGCTAACGGTGAAACGGTTAACTCGTTTTTGGGTGAACAAATTTAATAGATGCTGCACGGCTTACAAGTTGCCGATGAAGAATACTTAACAGCTGACTTGATGATGCACCCTGGGGTATCTGAGGCAAAAAAGTTAAGATATGATTTTCTTTTGCACTAGATAACGCATCATGACTAACCCGATGATGAAGAGAACCAATCCCACGCCGAATGCAGCGGCAAGATCCAGTTTGATGACAACGGCTAATCCGTAGACCACATACGTTGGTCCAGCGAAAACAAGGAAAACTGCAACTATCGTCATTAAGACTTTTCCGAACTTGGAACTGAGGAAGCTATTGTCCATGGTCTTTATTTGGTCGTTTTGTGTCATTCAGACTCGTCTCGCAAACGCTCACGGTTACTGTGTTTCTGGTAACCCTTCTTTTATCTCTTTTCCTAAAGCCTTCATCAAAAACTTGAAAGCAAGCATACCTGCACCTTTATCCGACTCGAAACCAGCCGTTGCACCTAATACGCAGATGCCCTCTAAACCGCGTTCTTTTGCCAAGGCCAAAGTTAAGCCTGTTTCGCCCACGATTCTGCCTCGGCTATAGATGGCGGCGCCGCCTTTCTCCATGAATTCCGTCGCGAGTCTTGGTGATGTTGCTGCTATATACACCTGGGCTTTCTCCTCTGTTAAGGGTACGCCGCCGACAGTTATGACGAATCGGCAACCGAGCTTTTGAACATAATCCACAATCTCGCCGCAAACTTCGTAATGCGCCAGAACATCATCAAATGATGGCTGCGTCTCCCCAGACATGATAACATAGTTTGTGCCTTCAAGCGTAGCTGAGTAAAAATCATAACGGGGCAAATGACAGGTGCCTTTCGAGTTGACTGCAACGTAGTCGGGGAAGCTTGGTGAATACAACTCCGCAAATGGCTTTGCCTTGCAATATTTTATCAGGAGGTGCGCGGCGATTCTGCCCACGTTGCCAAATCCAGGGAGTCCCTGTATGAACGTCGGGTTTTCTAGATTTGGGTTTGACAGCTCACGCAAATACGGCTTATCCATTGCAAGGTGCCCTTCAGTGTACTGATGAATTGGCGCCTCTAAAATGCTTTTGCGCCCATAAAAAAGAAACTATTAATAATTGGCAGAGAGGTAGTATCAAGAATCCACTTAGGTTCTGTCCTAAGAAGTTTGCAGCGGGGTGGGGTAGCCAGGATTAACCCGCTGGGCTCATAACCCAGAGATCAGTAGTTCAAATCTACTCCCCGCTACCATCATCCGCCACAAAATCCCTGCGCCCTGTTCTTGAATCTGACTTGCGATTTTCTCTTATAACCCCTGTCTGTAGAAACTATAATAGCTCCGTTAAATTGCAGGTTTGCTGCTGTACCTATTTTTCTCTTGTATGCAGTAATAAGATCCCCACTATGTACAACAATCAACAGGTTTTCAGCTTGTCGCATCTTGTTGTTAGGTTTGGTTCCTGTTTGCCGTTGCGCATATTGCTGTAACAAAAATTAGCTAAAAGTTGTCAATTTGCTTTTTCAACGGTTCCAACATACTCTGGAGTAAAGTACTGAAGTCTAAAATTAAAATAGGAAAAAATTGTTGGTTGGCTTGCCGGTTTAGGCTTTGCCTTTTTCTTCTTTCCCGAAGTAGGTTGTCCACTTGAGTTTGCGTGCGTCGCGATGGAACAGCAATGAGCTTTTCTTGCACTTGTTTGAATCAAACCACAGAATTGTGCCGTCGTTCTTAACGTGCATCATTCCAGTGCCAGCTGGGAACTCGGTGCCACAAAATGAACATTTTCTTGGTTTCGGCATATACGCGTGCCCCTTTTTTATCTGTTGATTTTCTTTGCTTCGCGTTCTGTTTCTCGCAGCATCAGAAGGTCTTGGACTCGTACTGGTCCTTTAACGTTTCGTGTGATGATGCGTCCCTTGTCTCTGCCTTCGAGTATGCGTACGCGTGCTTGTGTAATTTCCCCTGTGACTCCAGTGCGGGCTATGATTTGGATTACTTCTGCTGGTGTAAGAGCTTCAGCTGCCTGCGCTTTCTCTTCCTTAGTGCTCATTACTGAGTGCCCTTCTTCATTTGTTCAAGGCGCGTAATGATTTCTTTGATTAAGCCTGTGGCTTCTCCTTCTTTGATTATGCATGCGGAAGCTGCTGGGACATCGATGCCGATGGCTTTGCCGATTTGTTCTTTACTTGGTACGAACACGTACGGGATTTTTCTTTCGTCGCATAGTAATGGTAAGTGGGCGATGACTTCTGGTGGTTCAACGTCTTCAGCTATGACTACGAGTTTCGCTATCGCTCGTTCCACAGCTTTAGTTGCTTCGTTGGTTCCTTTTCGGACTAGTCCTGTTTTTGAAGCTATAGTTAGGGCTTCATAGGCTGCATCTACAACTTCCTTTGGTGCTTCATATTTTACATAAAATGGTTTTGACATATCTTGGCCTCACCCTTAAATTTAAGGCACCAAAATATCCGCACTACTTATTTAAGAAGCTTTCTGCTCTGAAACGTTTAACTTAAGAAGCAGCTAAGGGTTTTTGCAGAAAGATTTATAAGGGGTACTACGTTGACGTTCTTGTTTTTCGAGAGGGGGATGTTGTTGCAGAGATTAGGGAAAGTTCTCAACGTGACGCCGTCACAAAACATGGTTGTGAAGCTCGAAAACGCTCCAAAGTTGGGCGCCGCTGTCATTGATGAGAATTTGAAGAATGTCGGTAGCATCTTTGACATAATTGGCCCAGTTTCTTCTCCGTACGCCGTGATTAAGCCCTCTGTGAAAGCCCCGGAAATGCTGGTTAACAGGCAGCTCTATGTCTCTCCCTCGAGAAGAGAACGGAGTTAAAGAACACATGAGTGGACAAAACGGGTTGAATGAGGATACGGACTCGTCTTCAGGGTCGCAACGTGTAGAAGCCGCGATGAAGGTGCAATCTTGTCCCGAGTGCGGAAGCACCCGGTTAATGCGTGATTATGAATGTGCCGAAATAGTCTGCATGGACTGCGGCTACGTAGTTGCTGCCAAAATCGCCGATCGCGGACCCGAATGGAGAGCTTTCGATGACGAGCAAAGATCAAAACGAACCAGAGTTGGCGCCCCCTTGACATACACAATTCACGATAAGGGTCTTTCAACAACTATCGATTGGCACGATCGAGACATTTACGGCAAAAGCCTTTCTCCAGGCCAGAAAGCCCAAGTTTATCGCCTAAGGAAATGGCAAAGACGCATCAGAGTTTCCGATGCTACAGAACGCAACTTAGCGTTTGCCCTCTCCGAGATCACAAAGATTTCTAACAACCTGAATCTGCCAAAGAACATCTTGGAAACTGCCTCAGTTATCTATCGTAAAGCTGTGAAGGAACGTCTCATTCGAGGTCGCTCAATCCAGGGTGTAACTTCAGCTGCACTTTACCTCGCTTGCAGACAGTGCGGACTGCCCAGAACCCTCGACGAAATCGCCACAGCATCCAATGTTCACAAGAAAGAGGTCGGTCGAAGCTACCGTTTCCTAATCAAAGAACTTAACTATTCGATTCCACCGCTCAGACCAAGCCAATACATTACAAAATTCAGCAACCAACTGACCATGCAGGGAAAAGTTGAGGAAATCGCCCACAAAATCTTGGCATCCGCTAAGGAGCTGAAGTTAACTTCTGGACGTGGTCCTACGGGTATCGCCGCAGCTGCAAGCTACATCGCGTCAGTGTTGACCGGTGAACGAAAGACGCAACGGGAAATTGCAGAAATTGCACAAGTGACGGAGGTCACAATCAGGAACCGCTATAAGGAACTCGTCGAAAGGCTGATGTTCCAAATCAGTATCTAAACACCTTCTTTTCTTTTTGTGAATTTCTTACCCAAATAGCTAACAATACAATCTTAGAAAGTAACTCAAAGGAAACAGTTTCTGCCTCTAAAACGTAGAATACCCAGATTTTGCGTAGTTCAAGTTTAACAATACGTATTTTTTAGAGATATTCTTTTAAGCGCCCAAATTCAATACTTGGACTATGCCCTATAAGTTCACATTCGATCTTTCCAAAACCCCGCATCATTTCTTCACGGAAATTGCAGTGGCAAGCTACCAAAAAGGGGTTCACAAAGTCTTATTGAATACAATGCAAGACATAATTAAGAAATTTAGACTTCAGGAAGCCACAGGGCTAAACGTTCAAGACGCTATCGTTCTCCTTCAAGATTTAATTGACATTCAGGCATCTAACCTGATGATGAGGGGAAAGTTTCTTCAAACAAAGAAACGGGCTGTTTTCCTTCCTCACTGTAGCCGCAAATTTATGGATGGCCGGTGCAAGGCAATTTTCGATTCTAACATCCCTTCCTATATTTGCGCGCATTGTTCCCCTGATTGCGATGTTAACAAGGCAGACAAAATTGCCAAGGAGAAGGGATATGACGTTTATGTTCTTCCAGGTGGCTCTTGTGTGCCAAAGATTCTGAAGACACACAAATATGAAGGAATAGTGGGGGTTGCCTGTGGCGAAGAAGTAAAGATGTCTCTTGACTTATTGTCAAGCATGAGCGTGGTTGGCCAATCTGTTCCCTTGCTGAAAAATGGGTGCTCGAACACCGTTTTTAACTTGGAAACATTGACAAAAACCCTTTAGACGCTGAGTCAACAACTTTTTCTATTCGGTTCATTTATCCATGGGCCTGTTAATTTCTACATGCCTAGTCTTTTAGGCGTCAAATTCTTAAGCAACCTCACTATTGTAAAGGTTTAATTTAACAAAGTAACAAAATAGGATGACCAAAGTGGAACCGCTAACCAAACGTTCAATCCAACTTCTAAAAACGCTCTACGACAAAGGTCAATCAACAAACACATACACGCTAAGAGTAAAGCAAGATGAGCTCTCAAAGCAGCTAGGCATAAGCCGCCAAGCTCTTAACGTTCATCTGCGCAAACTCAAAGGCACCGGATACATACGCACTGGACGCGGCTTCATAGACGTAACCGAAAAAGGACTAAACGCCCTAGGCGTTTCAACAACACCCGCATTCATACTCATCAAAGTTTCACCCGTTAAACGCATTGAGGTTTATGAGAAAATCCGCGAACTTGCTATCGCCAGAGCTTTCCGCATCGCAGGAGACGTCGACGCGCTAATCATGGTTGAGCGGGAAAACATGGATGAAACCCTCAAGAAACTCTACACTGTCGACGGCATACAGGACACGCGAAGCTACGTAACCATCGAAGTTATAAAGTAGAACCAAACCTCCATTTTGTAGGAAGTAACTCCTTTTTGAAACTCTACGAGTACGAAGCCAAGACTATAATCGCAACTTATGAAGTCCCAATCCCCGATGGCGAGCTAGCTACAACCGAGGCGCAAGCCCGCGAAGTTGCAGCTAAACTTGCAGTGCCCCTCGCGGTTAAAGCTCAAGTTTTGGTTTCAGGACGAGGAAAAGCAGGCGGAATCCTATTTGTTATCTCCTCAAAAGTAGCGGGGGAGGCTGCGGGGAAACTTTTAGGTTCATAGATAAAGGGCGTGCCAGTTTCGAAGGTTTTGGTTGAAGAAAAAATTCCGGTAAAGAAGGAACTTTATTTTGGCATTACGGTTGACAGACTCAACCGATGTTACATCGCGGTGGCTTCGAACTTCGGCGGCGTAGACATTGAAGAAGTGGCAGAGCTTCAGCCGCAAAAAATCTACAAACAACTCATAAATCCGCAATTGGGTTTTCGCAGCTTCCACGCAAGGCAAATGGCAAAGGACTTGGGGTATGTTGGCGACCAAATGCAGGCTCTCACGGAAATTATGGCGAGAGTGTACAGAGCAAACGTAGATTTTGATGCCGAGTTGGTGGAGCTGAATCCGCTTGTGGAAACTCAAAACGGAAAATTCGTTGCCGTTGATGCTCGCATAATCTTAGACGATAATGCGCTCTTTAGGCATGACGAATATCGGCAAAAACGCCTGCAGGAAGTGAGGGATCTTAGCTCAGAAGAGTTTGAAGCGCTAAAGAACGGCTTGGACTATGTTATGCTTGATGGGGACATCGGCGTTGTGGGCAACGGCGCTGGCTTAGTGATGGCGGCGCTTGACATGATAAACCTCTACGGAGGAAAACCGGCGATCCTTCTTGGATCTGGGCGGCGGAGCTCGTCTCCAAAGAATCGAAGTAGCATTCAAGATTCTCCTGACAAATCCGCAGGTTAAAGTGCTATTCGTGAATATTTTGGGCGGCATTACCTTATGCGACGAAGTTGCGCGAGGTATAATTCAAGCGCGAAAAGAATTGGTCGCATCGAAGCCTATAGCGATTAGACTTGTTGGGACAAACGAAGTAGAAGGGCAACGCATACTTGCTGAAGCGAATTTGCCAGTTTTTGATAGCATGGAGGAAGCTGCTATGAAAGCGGTGGAAATTGCAGGAGGACCGCCATAACATGGGGATATTGATTGACTCCGGCGCTCGGGTCATCGTTCAGGGGATTACAGGAGTCCAAGGACGCTTCCACACTGAACTAATGCAAAATTACGGAACCGATATCGTGGCGGGGACAAGCCCAGGCAAAGGCGGAACCACCGTTCACGACGTTCCCGTTTACGACACCGTTTTAGACGCCCAAAAGAACCACTCTGCGAACGCGTCAATTGTTTTTGTTCCGGCACCTTTTGCAGCAGATGTGGCGTTTGAAGCATTGGAAGCGGGAATTAAGACTGTAGTAATAATCACAGAGCATGTTCCAGTGAAAGACGCCGTGGAACTAATGAGCTACGCAAAGCGGTTGGATGCTCAAATCGTAGGTCCAAACACTCCTGGAGCAATTACCCCTGGCGAATACAAATTGGGAATTATGCCTGCAAACGTGTTCGCATCTGGAAACATAGGTGTTGCTTCCCGAAGCGGAACGTTAACTTACGAAATCGCGGCGGCTTTGACCAAAGCAGGAATCGGACAATCTACCTGTTTAGGTGTAGGTGGAGACCCAGTGACTGGCTTGAATTTTATTGATCCCCTAGAAATGTTTCGAAAGGACCAAAAAACCAACGCCATTGCCTTGATTGGTGAGATAGGCGGTAACATCGAAGAGTTAACCGCCCAATACATTTCAGAAAGTAGATATCCAAAGCCAATTGTTGCTTACGTTGCTGGACGTTCGGCTCCGGTTGGGAAGCGTATGGGGCACGCAGGAGCCATCGTTATGGGTAAAGCGGGTACGGCTGAATCTAAGATTACTGCTTTGGAGGCAGCAGGCGTCAGGGTCGCTCGAACTCCAAGCGGCGTTGCTGAACTGTTGGCTCAAACGCTTCGCGAGGAATAGTTTTGAGTTTGCACTTTAGCGGTTTAAGGCAAAAAGTATATCTGAAAGGCTCGCGTTTTGGTGTTAGCCCATAAAGAAGGTTAGCTAATGCCGATACTTGATCCAGTTAAGAAAGCCATAGCTCAGAAAGCTCGGCTCTACATGAAGATCTGCAGGGATTGTGGAAGCAGAAACGCAGCGACAGCTACCAAATGCCGAAAATGCCACAGCAAAAACCTGCGATGGAAGAAGAGAGAGCTCGTAAAGTAAACATCGCTCTTCTCTTTTGGTTTTTTCTTGTTTTCGTTTTTGTTTTTGTGAGCGGTGAGTTTGTTTGCCGCTCTATAATGATAAGTAAAGATTATGGCATCTTTATGCAGAAAGCCTTGTATTTTTCCGCTTTTGTTTCTAGGAATGCTCTAATGTATGCATAGATTTGTTCTCTGAATGTTGAGTTGGAAAAAAAATAACAGTTTCCTTGGTCAGATTTGTCAGTTAATGCACCACAACCTATAAATTCGCGGAGAAAAAAACTTAAGAAGCCCACAATCAAGGCAGGGAGCGACACGTTAGCCATGTCCGAAGGCAACTCGGTGCTGATTGGACACAAACCACTCATGAACTACGTGCTGGCATGCATTACGCTCTTTCACGGTGGCGCCAAAGAAATCAGCATTAAAGCGCGCGGAAAAGCAATCTGTCCAGCAATCGATGTCGCCGAAGTCGTCAGGCATAAATTCCTGCCAAATGTGAAAATCAAGCGAATCGGCATCGGAAAAGACCAGCTTTCACATGTGGATGCAGAAGGATTAACTAACGTGAGCACTATCGAAATAGTCCTTGAACGGTAAATCACAATAACCGGAGCTAACGGCTCCTCAAAAGTTTGCAGGTCTCCTCCAAATGAAAACCGAACTATGCAGTTTCTGTTTAAAAAGTGGCATGCTGTGCCAAAAATGTTCAGCCAAAGTTAAAGCTGGCGAAATCAGTGAGCTAGACCTTAAAATCGCCAGACAACTGCTGATTCTCGAAGAAAAGTATCCTTCCCTGCAAAACGTTTGCTTCTACAAAGCTGTCGACGCAAACCGAACTATAGCTTTAATCGTTGGTCACGGAGACGTCCCAAGGCTTCTGGGTTACGGCGGCAAAATCGTTAAAGCACTGGGCGAAGAAACAGGCAAATCCGTACGCATCCTCGAAAACGGAGTAGATGACCGCAAATTCCTCGAAGACCTCTTCACTCCCCTAAATATATTAACAATCAACACGATTTGGGTACCGGACGGAACAACTGAAACACGAGTAATTTTGCGCAGAAAACGCGGTACACAAATGCCCTTCGATTTAGCAGCCATCAAAGAAATTGCAAGCAGCGTACGCAAAATGAGCATACGCGTGGAATTCGCCGACTAAAAACGGAGAAACCAGCTTATGACGCTTGACTCAATTGGAGATTGGGTTAGAACACACTATTCCGGCAATGTTACGCCTGAATTGGACGGCGTGGAAATAACGCTTTTTGGTTGGGTGCAGGAAGTCCGCGATTTAGGGGGAATTCGTTTTATCATCATGCAAGACCGCGAAGGGACCTTGCAGGTCACTATACCTAAAAAACGTGTGGCACCCGAAGTTCTCTCCAAATCTGATACGCTCCAGAAACGCTTCAGTATAGGCGTTAAGGGCACGGTAAAAAAGACTAACATGACTTCAAGAGGAATCGAAGTCATCCCCAAAGAAATCCGCGTATTCAACGTAGCCGCCGAACAGTTACCCATAGATATCACGGGCAAAACCCCTGCAAACATCGAAACCCGCCTAGACGCCAGAGCCCTGGACCTTTCATTGGAACAGAACGCGGCAGCCTTCAAAATCCAACACACCGCGCTATCAGCAATCAGGGATTTTCTCTTCGAAAAAGGCTACTTAGAAGTTCACACACCACGCATAATTGCCTCAGCAACGGAAGGCGGCGCAGAACTTTTCCCTGTCGATTATTTTGGTCAAAAAGCTTTCCTCGCGCAGAGCCCGCAACTTTACAAAGAACAACTGACCATGAGCTTGGAGAAAGTTTTCGAAGTTGGTCCATTCTTCCGCGCGGAACTTTCCCACACCCGAAGGCACCTGAGCGAATTCGTTTCTGTAGACGTTGAGCAAGCATTTGCTAGCGCCGAAGATGTCATGAAATTACTTGAGCAGGTTATCCAGTTTACATGCAAGGCGATTGCCGAAAAATGCGCCAAAGAACTCGCTGCACTGAAATACCGCGCAACAATCCCCGAAATCCCATTCAAACGCTTCACATATGATGAGGTTCTGGCTGACCTAGCCAAAGAAGGCGTAACTATTCCGTGGGGCGAAGACATAACCACCGAGGCTTTCCGGGTTCTGGGCAAGAACCGCGGTTACTACTACTTCATAACGGATTGGCCCACCAAAAGCAAAGCTTTCTACATTAAACCCAAAGATGGTAACCCTGAACTTTGTGAAGGTTTCGATTTGATGTGGCGATGGATTGAGTTGGTTTCGGGTGGAACCCGAATCGCCGACAAAAACCTGTTGATGGAACGAATGAAAGAGAAAGGGCTGAACCCGGATTCGTTCAAGTACCACTTACAAGCGTTCGATTATGGTATGCCGCCGCACGCGGGGTGGGCAATTGGGCTGGAGCGGTTGACGATGGTTTTGACTGGCAAGAAAAATATTCGTGAAGTAGCTCTTTACCCAAGAGATCGAAGTCGTTTAACGCCGTAAGCATAGGACCTGTTGCGATTTTTCTTCTATACCCCCCTTATTTAAAGGCCAGAAAATTTCTGGCTTACAATGCTGACAAAAATCTTTTTGTTGAGGTTCATTTTGTTTTTTGGGCTGTTTGTTGATGCTTTCGTATACCAAACTGCAAATCGCACTACGCCCGTAATACACGCGGGAAAGCTTTTATCACATCCATACATTCCTGAGTTAAACCTGCGGGAACGAGAACAATGAACGACGTAATAATGACCAATAACCAGCCCAAAGCTGAAGTTTTCCTCAAAAAAATCACAGCCAAAAAACCCCTCTTTGTCTGCACGCTGGGCACAACCGAAACCGGAAAAATATCCGGCATCTCAGCCGCCGGAGCCAACCCAGAAATCACCGACTACACTCCACCTGCAGACATCGAACTCCTATTGTTAGGCAGGTGCAAATGCATAAACGGCGTCCCAGTCACGCCAGACGGCATCCCAACACCCGCACTAGTTACGATGTCTGCCTTGAAATTAGCAGACATCCCTGCCCTTGCCGTAAACGCCGGACTACGCGTGCTACCAAACGTCCCATATTTAGAGTTAGGCGCAAAACCTGGCAAAGACATCCGCACCGGAAAAGCCGTAGACAACGCCCAAGAAGTGTTAGATCGCGCCAAACTGGCAGGCGAAACCCTCTCCAAAACTGTGGATTATCTCGTCATAGGCGAAAGCATCCCCGGCGGCACCACCACCGCGCTGGCTGTTCTTCTTGCAATGGGCATAAATGCATGGGGCAAAGTCAGCAGCAGCATGCCCGCCAACCCCCACGACCTCAAAATCCAAACCGCCGAAGCCGGCTTAAAATCCCTAAACCTGAAATTCGGAGCACTAGCCGACGACCCGTTGAAGGCGGTTTCCTGCGTGGGAGACCCTATGATGCCCGCTTTTGCAGGTTTAGTTTTAGGTGCCGCACAACGTGTTCCTGTTTTGATGGCTGGCGGAACCCAGATGACCGCTGTATTAGCTATGATCAACGCTTTGAATCCTCAAGTGTTGAGCAACGTTGCCATCGGGACAACGAGATGGATAGTTTCAGACAAAACTTCCGACCTTAAAGGAATAGTGAATCAGATTGCGGACGTTCCAATCTTAGCTGCGGACTTGGACTTTAGCAACTCAAAGTTTAGCGGGCTAAAAGCTTACGAGGCAGGCGTCGTAAAAGAAGGCGTTGGCGTCGGCGGCTCAACCATAGCCGCGATTGCAAAGACTGAAGGCAAAATCACCAAAGCCGTCATGCTCCAGGAAGTGGAACGCAACTACTCACAACTTGTAAGCGGGAAAACGGTCTAGGCGACTTGTACATGGTATCTCATCGAACTAGTAAAGCAAAAAGTGTTTCAATAATGGCAATGTCCGCCGCGCTTTACGCAGTGTTCTTCTATATTTCCTACTCAATAGCGGTGCCAAGCTTTACCCTCCTTTATTTGCCAATTATATTACTAGGCGTTTTTCCACTGTGGTTTGGTCGAAGCGGCTTAGCAGGTGCAGTAATAGGAGCCTATGTTGGTGGCGTATTCGTTGAACAGTTACCCCTGCATTTTGCTTGGGCAGAATCCGTCACAGCATTGATAATTTTCGGGCTAAACTGGTTCCTTATTCCCAGATGGGCTACCGAGGGCAAATCCAGAAAAGGACTTATCACAATGGCGTGCGTATATGCGCTAACTCTGTTTGTGGGCACGCTTTACATCCTCTGGCAACTTTCAACTTTAGGTGTATTCCCATGGAGCTTCGCAGAAGCCTTCGTAATCCCAACATTTGCGCTCAATCTGCCCATTGTCCTCTTAACTTGTCCTGCACTAGTTAGAACGCTTTCACCCAAACTCAAAGCCTGGGGCATCTATTCGGGAACCTTCGACGAATGGCGCAACAAAAGGAAAGCCAGTACCCAACCGCAATAAAACTCGTATCTACTCTTCCCAAAATCCATGCACCGATAGTGCACAAATTTGTGCATTGGTAATGAGCAAGTTTTTTGGTGCGGTCTCCGGGATTTGAACCCGGGTCGTCAGGTTGGGAACCTGATGTCCTAGCCAGGCTGGACTAAGACCGCAAACAACAGTTACACAAACATTTGACAATTAGACTTTTAACCGTTGCCGCCAAAATCGTTATCAGCACCAACCCACAAAGAAACACTCGGACACAAGGAGAAAACGGATTCCATGCCAAAAAACTACACATACACCGACGCAGGCGTGAACCGCGATCAACGCCACGAATCCAAAAAGGCACTTGATTTGCTGCATGAAACCTACAAGTACAGCCGGTTTGGTCCCGTTGTCCATTTGCCCTATAGCAACATATTCCAACTAACCGAAGACACATTTTTGGATTTAACAATTGAGGGCGTTGGAACCAAAGTCCTTCTGGCGGAGTTAGCAGGAAGATACGATACCATCGGAGTAGATGCAGTTGCTATGGCGGTTAACGACGTTATCCGCTCAGGCGCCACCCCGCTTGCCATCTCAGATAATATCCACGCGCAAGCTAGCAACCCACAGCTCGTGAAAGCTTGGCTGGAAGGAATCGTGGATGGCGCAAACCAAGCCGAGTGCCCAGTTGTGAGCGGGGAAATCGGCGACGTGGCAGAAATCATAAACGGCATCTCAGCCGGCGAAGGATTCGACATGGTTGTTGCAAGCGTGGGGCAAGTCGCCAAAGAACGCATCATCACAGGCTACGGCATCAAGCCCGGCGACGCAATAATCGGTTTGCCAAGTAGTGGCTTGCATAGCAATGGAATAACCTTCGCCAGAAAAATCCTGCTTAAGCAATGGGGCGGAAAATACAATCTCGGCGACAAACCCGAAGGACTAAACAGGGAAATTGTGAGCGAGATGCTCGAGCCCACAAAAATCTACGTAAGACCTTTCCTCAAACTGGCAGAAACGGTGAAAATCAAAGGCGCCGTCCACATAACCGGCGACGCTTACACTAAATTCCGCAACCTCACAGGTTATTCCAAGGGCATAGGGTTCCAATTCGACAACTTTAAGCCGCAACCCATTTTCAGTTTAATTCAGACAACTGCCGCAGAACTCGGCTACAAGGTATCAGATGAGGAGATGTTTACGAGTTTTAACATGGGCTGGGGTTTCGGTGTGATCGTAGCGAAAGAAGATCGTGACGCGACATTAAGCGTCTTGGAGAAAGCAGGCGCGTATCCCGAACAAATAGGCAGCGTCACAGGTAATCCTCAAATAACTGTTCAATACGCAGGCAAAAAACTGGTTTTGGCGTAACATCTTGGCAGTTTCGCAGCAAAAGCGTTTAAATCCTAAATCCTCTGCATTAAAGCCATGAAATACCGCGCCAAAATCGAAGTCAGCCTAAAACCCGGGCACACCGACCCTGAAGGCAACACCACCCAACGTCTACTAAAGGAACTTGGCTACTCTGTAGACGCCGTGAACGTGAACAAAGTCTACAGCATCCAACTCGAAGCCTCTGCGCTCAAAGAAGCAAAAATCAAGGCGGAGGAAATGGCAAAGCGGCTTTTGGCAAACCCAACTAAGGATAACTACACAATCGAAGTTGAGGAGCAGAAATGAGCCTCTTCACACGCACCAACGCCGCTTTCAACCTCCATGAAATAAACACAAAAGACGCTACAGACCACCAATTAGCAGAGGTCAGCGGCGAACTCGGATTAGGGTTAAGCCTTGGCGAAATGAAACAAGTCCAAACATACTTCAAAACACAGAAACGCAACCCAACCGACGTTGAACTTCAGACCATCGGGCAAACTTGGAGCGAACACTGCTACCACAAAACCTTCAAAGGAAAAATCCGCTTCGACGGAAAAGAAATCGACAGCCTCTTCAAAACCTACATAGCCAAAGCCACCCAAGAAATCGCCGCGAAATGGTGCATCAGCGTTTTTGAGGACAACGCAGGCATAGTCAGCTTTGACAAAGGCTATGGAATCGCCGCGAAAGTAGAAACCCACAATCATCCGTCGGCAGTGGAACCTTTTGGCGGAGCAGCGACGGGCGTGGGCGGCGTAATTCGTGATGTGCTGGGCGTTTGGGCAGACCCAATTGCATGCACAGATGTTCTGGGTTTTGGACCACTAGATTACGATTACAACAAGTTACCCCCGGGTGTGAAACATCCCAAATACGTTTACATGGGAGTAACCGCTGGCATCGCCACCTATGGCAACAATATGGGTATCCCAACAGTTAACGGCGCAATATATTTTGATGAATCCTACACGGGCAACGTCGTTGTCTACTGCGGCTGCATCGGGCTCTTGCCGCTGGACAAGTACAAGAAAGAAGCCAAAGCGGGACACGTGCTCATCGTGGCGGGCGGCAAGACGGGGCGCGACGGCATCCACGGCGTCACCTTCGCCAGTGCGGAGTTGACTGAGAAATCAGAGGAAATTAGCCGACCCGCAGTCCAAATCGCAGACCCCATCGAAGAAGAAAAAGTAAAACGCGCCATGATCGAGATACGGGACCGTGAACTCGCATCCGCAACCACCGACTTGGGCGGAGGCGGCATGTCCTCCTCAGTGGGCGAAACGGCTGAACGATACGGCTGCGGCGTCACCGTAGACCTCGACAAGGTTCCGTTGAAGTACGCGGGTTTGGCTCCATGGGAAATCTACGTTTCCGAGTCCCAAGAACGCATGCTCATCGTCGTGCCGCCCGAGAATCTGAAGGCAGTTTTTGAGGTTTTCGAAAAGGAAGATGTCGAAGCTACAGCCATTGGCATACTTACTCCGGAGAAGCATCTGCGGCTTCGTTTCGAAGGCGTCACTGTGGCAGATTTGGATATGCAGTTCCTCTTCAAACCAATAAAAAGTGCAAAAACTGCTTCGTTCGAGAAAATCACCCTTACAGAACCTATTTTCTCTGTACCAAAAAACCTCACCGAAACATTGATGCAGCTTCTTTCGGCGTCAAACATCGCTAGCAAAGAAAGCGTAGTTCGTAGCTATGACCACGAGGTCAAGGGCAACACCGCCCTCAAACCGTTCCAAGGCGAATATGCCGGACCCAACGACGCTTCGATTTTGAAGCCATTAGATAACTCGTGGCGGGGTGTCTCCATCAGCTGCGGCATGAACCCCAACTACGGCAAAATTGACGCTTACGACATGGCTGCTTCCGCGATAGACGAAGCCGTTCGAAACAACATCGCCGTCGGCGGCTCCCGAATCGCACTGCTCGACAACTTCGTGTGGGGCAACCCCGAAAAACCCGAACGACTCGGTTCACTAGTGCGGGCATGCGAAGCCTGCTACGACGTCGCAACCGCATACGGAACGCCGTTTATCTCAGGCAAAGACAGCCTCTACAACGAGTCGCCATTGGGACCCGTAACCCCGACACTTTTGATAACAGCCGTCGGATTGGTTCCTGATATCCGCTCGGCGGTGTCCATGGACCTCAAAGCACCCGGTAACTTGCTCTATATTGTGGGCAAAACCTACCTCGAACTAGGCGGCTCCGAATACTACAAACTCCAAGGTTACCTCGGCAAATCCGTGCCAAAAGTCCACGCGGCCAAAGCCAAAAAAACCTTCAACGCAATCACAAAAGCCATCAGCAAAGGCACAGTAAAAGCCTGCCATGACTTGTCGGAAGGCGGGTTAGCAGTGTCAGCATCAGAAATGGCCTTCGCCAGCAACCTCGGATTAGAACTGGACTTGGCAAAAGTTCCATCAAACGGCATAAAACGGGACGATTTTCTATTGTTCTCCGAATCCAACAGCCGCTTCCTCGTAGAAATCAACCCCAAAGACAAAGCCGCATTCGAAGCGGTCATGAAGGGAAAGGTCTGCGCGGAAATTGGCAAAGTCACCAAGAATCCAACCCTGAAAATCAAAGGCCTCAAAGGCTCAACCATCGTTGATGCGGATGTGGCTGGTTTGCGTGCGGCATGGAAACGCACACTAAGCGAGGAGGCTTAACACTTGAAGCTTCAAGATATCCGAGTTTGCGTCATGCGGGTCGGAGGAACTAACTGCGACGCTGAAACCCAACGTGCCTTCCATGAACTCGGCGTACAGGCTGACGTTCGCCACCTTAACGAACTGGTGAAGCAGCGGAACCTGCTGGATTACCATATGCTGGTTTTCCCGGGCGGCTTCAGCTACGGAGACTACGTGCGTTCAGGCGCCATATTCGCAAGAATGCTAACAGCCAAACTCGGTAAGGATCTTCGCAGCTTCATTGACCAGAACCGCCCAATCTTGGGCATCTGCAACGGATTCCAAATCCTGGTTGAAGAAGGTCTGCTGCCGGGTTTCGAAGGTGTTAGCGACTTCCCGGAAGCTTCGCTAGCCAACAACAGCCGCGGCTACAGGTGCCAATGGGTCTATCTCAAAAACGAAAACAAATCCAAATGCATCTTCACGACCAAAATCCCCAAAGGCAAGGTGCTCCGTATGCCCATCGCGCACGGCGAAGGCAGATTCCTGTTTCCAAAAGAGAAAGAAGAGGCGCTCCTGCAGAAATTGATCGACAATGACATGGTTGCCCTCAGATATTGCAGCAAGGACGGAGCCGATGCCAACGGCAAGTACCCCGCGAACCCCAACGGTAGCTTCCACGATATCGCAGGTATATGCAACCGCGAAGGCACAGTGTTTGGCTTAATGCCCCATCCTGAACGCGCTTTTTACTGGTGGCAACAACCCGACTGGACAAGCCAGCAAGCGATGCCGCAGTTCGGTGACGGAAAACTCATTTTCGAAAGCTTACTTGACCATTTTGCGAAAAAGCTCTAAATCCTTGGCGTAGGGCAGGTTTTTCCTAGCCCCTATTTCCAACACTTTTCTGGAAGCCACAAAGTTGCCCAGAGCACCGCATTCTCTCAGTCCCCGATTGCCAAGCAAGCCGTAAAGGAAACCCGCGCAGAACGCATCACCCGCTCCAGTTGAATCCACCGCTTTCACTTTAAAAGCGTCTATGTGATAGCGTTCGCGCCCATTCGTGATATAGCTGCCTTCACTGCCAAGCTTAACAGCCACCACCTTTACCCCTTTCGCAATCAGCGCGTCGGCGCCTTTCACGTATTCGTCGTAGCCGGTTATGAGCTTGAGTTCGCCGCGGTTTGGTAACATAACATAAGCTCTTTTGATTACGGGCTCCAGCTCGGCTAATCCCCGTCTTGCATAAAGCGCGCCCGGGTCAAAGCTAACCTTAACGGTTTCAGGTAGCATTTCCAAGAGTTTTTTTTGTGTCTGGAAGGATTTTTCTCCCACAAAAGAAGTCAAATGAAGAAACTTCGCCTGAAAAACATACTTAGGGTCTATTTCGCTGAGGGCAATGGTGTCGTTGACGCCTGAGTTAATGTATAACGCTCGTTCGCTTTTCTTGTCAACAAAACCCATCACAAGCCCGCTTTCACCCAGCTTTGCGCGAACAACACCCTTGAGATCAACGTTTTCCCTGCGGAAATCTTCCAACAGTACGTTGCCTTCTCGGTCACTGCCAACTTTGCCGATGAAGCCCACTTTGCATCCAAGCCGCGCCAAACCCACCATGGTGTTGGCTGCTGAGCCCCCACACGATTCCGAATGGGTTATAATGGAGCTTTCTTCCTCGGCACATGCTATTCGGTTAACTTTGAATAGTTTGTCCACGTTGAGCGCTCCAAACCCGACAACCTCTAGGCCTGTCATTTGAACAGCTCGCGCAGACTGATTTTGTATTTGCCCAGTTTGCCGCCGTAGTTGCCCGCGGAAATCGCTACGACACCTTCGATGGTGCGTGCGGCTTCGATTCCTGCCTTCATCGCCTTCTTTACTGCGTCCATGGAGACGCCGTTGATGACGATTTCTGGGATGTAGTTGACGCCGTCGGGTACTTTGGATTCCTCGCCGAGTTTGTGTTTGAGCGATGGGCAATACAGGTGGTTCGTGGTGGGTCCGATGAGTGGGTAATGGGTTTCGGGCTTGGAACCGGCTGAGCAAACGTCAAAAGGCGTAACCACGCCGGTCACGCGGTGGATGGCTTCTAAGGCTTTGTCGCCTGCCTTCATCACGGAATGCTTGGTCTCGCACATAATCCAGAAATTCGCACCTGTAACGCCGTGAGCGTAACCCAACTGTCGCTCGATAACAAAGTCAGAAACCATCAGCGGTACAACGATGACTTTTTTGCCAAACCGCTTCTCGACATATTCAAAGCCGTCGCCGCAGTGGCCCACCCTCTCCATCATGTCTACTTTTCCTTCGGCCTTCTGTAAGCCATCAAAGACGGCGGTAAAGGGTTTAACTAATATGTCCTGACGAATTCGGTATGAAAGTTCCTTTTCAAATTTCTCCAGCGACTTCGCAAAAAGTTTTTGAGGTTTTTCTTCTGCCCAGAACTGAACAACAGCGCCGTCGCGGCAATCCGGCGTCTCTTTCTTGTTCAGATATCGCTCCACGCCGCCCTCCACTCTGCCGACAACTACCGATGGTGTAGCAGTCGCATCTTCAGCCGCAGCCCGAACCGTTCGCTCGTCATCCGCCGTAACTATTAAACGGCAAAAAATTCCCTCAAACGCTTCCGCGTAAGTATCTTCAACTGGGGATTTGGGTCTATCCGAGTCGTCCAACCGCTTGTCCTCGCACCTTTTTCCTGAACTCGCTGCTCTCCCGAGTCAGCGATTCCTTATTCGCTTGTGTGACTATTTGAACTTTCGGCAACGCTTCAGGATACAATGCGAAAAGGAGACTGATTAGCGACGGTTCAATTGGGCTACTTTTCAAGTGCGAAGGGTTCCAGTTCTCAACAATCTTCACCGCTTCATCTTTTCCCCTTTTAACAAAAGCGTCGGCGATTACTGCAGTGACTATGTTATTTTCTGACATAACGGACACCTCTGCGTTTGTGACCGCGTAGTTGTTGCCGTTGAAGGATACAGTTAATCCGCCGTTTTCGCGGACAAGCTGAAACGCTTGAACATCCGTTATGCTGTCGCCGACATACATCACGTTGGAGAGGGGCAGTCGGAGTTTTTTTGTGATTTCGCGGATTGCCTGAGCTTTCTGTTCCCCGCCAACAGTAGTAACTTCGGAGAAAAGTTTGGCGCAGGCCATCGCGGGAATTTCTTTCCAGAAAATCTGGTCCAGCCGCTTGAGAGTTACTTGGTCTGGTTCCGAGAAATCGCTGGTGGATTTGGCTCCTGTTGGAATGGTCACCATGTTCATGGTAGCGATTTCCTGAGCAAAAGCTTTCAGCTTCGTCTTTTCCTGATCGGTAAGGCC
The DNA here is from genome assembly GCA_017883615.1 of Candidatus Bathyarchaeota archaeon. GTDB lineage: Archaea > Thermoproteota > Bathyarchaeia > Bathyarchaeales > Bathycorpusculaceae > JADGNF01. The sequence continues at coordinate 39,083 of JADGNF010000023.1, read as the reverse complement.
GTATTTGTTGATGCAAATACGCGTGCAATATGTGTTCTCAAATGGGAAGCCAACAAACGCGCAAAGCGCCATGATATAATGCTCGTAGCTCGTGCTAACGATGAAGGCGGGAGCGATGCTTGAAATGTGCTTCAACGTTTCTTTGGTTCCCGCGATAAGCAATAGGTTCTGGACGGAGAAAGCCATGATTTTCTCGTCGGTGACGTCGTATGCTTTCAGGAAAGGCAAAATCAGCTTAAGCGTGTCCCCCGCATTATAGCCCTCTTTCTTTACGACGTCGGCTAAAACGTCGTCGTACCTGCTGATGATAGAGAACAACTTATCCCCATCTGGCACGAATTGGGCGGTTAATTCGTAGGCGTTGTCGTTTTTGGAGATAGGCCCTTCGCAGTCTGAAACGAAAACGCGTTTCACGCTTGAATCCTCAGTTGTTTCATATGATGAACGCTTTTCTCAATTGTACGTTTCGAGGCGACATCGGTGCGGTTCCAGAGCCCACCGCCTTTGATAGCGTTTGCACCTTCCAAGCTAACAGCACGTGCCTCCTCGATGCTTTCGCCCACGCCTAAAACCCCGACCACTCTGGATTTGAGCGGATAAGTCAGGCCGTTTTTCAGCTCCATTGAGCCCGGGTAAACTCGGATTCTGTCACCAAACTTGCGAGTAAGTTCATAAGCTGCCGAAAGATCCACCGGCGTATCAATCTCTGCTTTCTTCACATTGCCAGGAAAAACTTCTGCGTAGCCGCCGTAGCTGGGCGGAACCTTGTATGTCAAAACCGTCGCAACCTTGTCTACATCCACGCGGGTCAAATTGCCCTCCAACATCCCATAGCAAACATCCACAAAATCCTCCTTTAAAACCGGCAGGATGTTCATGATTTCGGGGTCGCCTGGACGACTGTTATCTTCAAGAATCTTGGGTCCCCCACGAGTATGCATGAAAGCCAAATAAAGCGGCACTCCCCGAAGTGCTGTGCTGTCGTTTATTTTGGCTGACCATTCCCTGAAGATCTTCTGCGCAATCGCAAGCTCGTTTTCTCTGTCCGCCTTCGTCATAAACGGCAGCTGATCGACGACGTCTTTGTAGCTGCCCATTCCCCCCGTGTTGGGACCTTTGTCGTCGTCAAACGCCCGTTTGTGATCTCTTGTGTCGGGTAGAACTGCAAGGTGTTTTCCGTCGCAGAAAGCCATAAAGCTCGATTCTTCCCCATCAATTTTCTCCTCAATTAGGACGGTGCCATACTGGAAATTGGACATAAAATGGTCAAAAAGCTGTTCTCGCGTCGCGAAATGGTCTCCCCAAACTCCCACACCTTTTCCCGCGGTGGGTCTGTCGGGTTTCACAACAGCTTGATTTTTGAGCTCGTCAAGCCACAAATAAACGGCTTTTTTGGCATCTTCGGTGCTTTTGAAGTCTTTGGGGTTGAAAACTTTGAAGCGAGGGTTAGCTTCAGGTGCAATCTCTTGGAAAAGGAGGCGTTGTTCCACCTTGCTAACTTCTATGGCGTATTTCTGTTTCGGGCAGATTACGGGAATGCCTGTGCGCTTCTCAATTTGGTCTCTTGCGCCCTCGATTATGGGTTTTTCAGGTCCAACGATGGCGAAGTCAATTTGTTGCCTGTTGACTTCTGCGAATTTGCAGATGTCCTCCACGTTCAGATCGGGGATGACGACGTGTTTGGCGGCTTTCTCAACGTTAAAGGGATTACGCTGCTTATCCGCAATGTACAAATCGACCTTGTAGTTGGGACTTCTGCTCAACGCGTCAACCATAGCGACTTCTCGTGCCCCATACGAAACAACCAGTACGCCTATTTTCTCCATTAGGAAACACCGTTTGGTTTACAGAATTAACGCGTGGGCTTAAATTGTTTTACCACTGTACGCCTTGAGATTCGCTGACGGTTTCGTAAATCCTCGTTTTTTCTTGGTAGCCGGCAAGGAATCTTGTCTTCATTTTGTCAGCGAATTCTTGAGCTAGGGGTGTAGGGTATTTGCCCGTGATGCATGCCATGCACAAGTCCTCTTTTTTGCAGCCCGTCGCTTTCACAAGGTTCTCTATGGATTGGTAGCAAACCTGGTCGGCACCGATGATTTTGGCGATTTCTTCCTCGTTATGTGTAGAGCCTATGAGTTGTCCATAAGTGGACATGTCGATGCCGTAGAAGCATGGTCCGATGATACGCGGAAAAGTAACAAACATGTAAACTTTCTCTGCACCAGACTTGCGCAGCTTCTCAATGATGACTTTGGTTGTGTCTCCGCGGACGATGCTGTCCTCAGTTACGATGACACGTTTCCCATCCACTTTCGAACCTAAAATGTTTACTTTGCGGTCAATCGTCGAGTACCGTTCATTGTTCAAGAGAATAAATGCACGTTCCGTCACATAACGGTGTCGTCGGCTGGCTCGTTCCCATCTTAAACCTGAAGCCTCATGTACACCCATAGCTGGGTCGTCGCCGGTTTCAGGCACCGAAAGCACGATGTCGGAGTTCTTGCTGATTTCAGGGTACTCTTTGACGAGGTTTCTGCCGAACTCTTCGCGGATTTCGTAAACATACCTACCGTCGAAAAGCGAGTCAGGTCTTGCAAAATACGCATATTCAAAAGCGCAGAAAGCTTTCTGGGGTTTCTCGATGAGTTGATGACGCTCAAAATGCCCGTCTTTGGTTGTGGTTACGAGTTCCCCCGGCTCCAGTTCGAAGTCGCGTTCAAACCCGTTAATGTCTAAGCTGACCGTTTCGGATGAAAAAACAAGAGTTTTTCCGTCTGGGCTGTGTCCAGCACAGAGGGGTTTTATGCCGTGTGGGTCTTTAAAGGCGAAGAATTCTCCGTTGCCCATTATGCAAAGAACCGAGAACGCTCCATCTAAGCTTAGCATTGTAGCTTTAACTGCTTCGGGGAGGGTTTTGCCGCTCTTGAGCTCTATTAGCAATTTGTTGCAAACTAAGTCTGAGTCGCAGCCGCATTTTATCTCGGGAAATTCTTTAGTGACTTCTTGAAGGAGTTGCTGGGTGTTAACGATGTTACCGTTGAAAGAAACCGCTATTTTGACACCGTCGGCTTCCGCGGTCATGGGCTGGGTGCCCTGTATGATTGATTGGTCGTCGCATTTGCCCGATGTGGTGTATCGAACATTAGCTATGCCTATGTTGCCTGGTAACCGTCCAAACCATTCTTGGATGACGCTGGTTTTAAGTTTAGGAACCAAATCCAGATTTTTGTAACTGTAAAATTTACCTTCGTTGTAGGTTAAGAAGCCGTGGGACTGGTGCCCTCGATGATTCTCGGCGCGGAGACCCCAATACACGTATGAAAAGACTGGTTGGTTCTCGAAGTTTTTTGCGCCGAAGACACCGCAGCCTATACTGTTCCCCTTCTAGTGCAGAAACACATTAGTGAAAACGGGCACTTATGAGCTTTTAGGACATTTTTAAGATAAAACCATGGAAACCCAAGAAGACATAACAGAGAAACCGAATATGCGCGCGCCTACAAACGACGCCTGATTTTGAACAATTATGCTTTGATTAAGGGTACTTCTTTCTGAGTCAATTCGGATATTGCTCCAATTTCCAAGTTGCTCATGGAAGTTTCTTTGGAGGTTAGCTGCTTTTGTTTGTTACTCACAACTTTTGGCGAAGAGGGAGCTTTATACAATATCCAACCGGTCATGAAAATGAAAATGAGAGCGGGTAGCAGAATGAACGTGAGAGTTCGTCGATTCGGCAACGTTTCACCAGAGAGCAAGTTTGTGGTTTCTCAATATAAGCTATATGAATTGGCAATGCATTTGATAGGAACTTTCTTACTTGCATTCAGTAATTTCCGCCAACTTTTCGCAGATTTCCTGTAAATCTTGTGCAACAAAGTCAGGTTTCTGGCCGCTCGCCTTAAGATCTCCGTTTTCATAGAATTGGGAACGCACAAAAACCGTTCGCAACCCAGAATCTAATGCGCCTTTGATGTCTTCCATTGGGCAGTCACCGATGAAGATCGCTTCTTCTGCTTTGACCCCTAGCCGCTTTAGGGCTTCTACGAATATGTTTAGGTGAGGTTTTCGCCAGCCGCAGTCTCCTGAAACGACGACCATATCGAAGTAGTTGCTTATTCCCAGTTTCCGTAGACTGGTATGTACAACCGGTGCGTAAGTGAAGTTCGAGATTAAACCCAACTTGCAAAATTCTTTGGCTTTCTTGAGGAGCATTTTCGCGCAAGGTCTGAGTTCAAGAGAATCGATGTAATCTTGAAAGAAAACGTCGAGTGCGGTTTTCATTTTTTGGTCGTTAACGGTTGCATCAAAGCCTAAACAGCGCAGCGTTTCGGAAACCCAAACCGCGTTTGTTATTTCCCTTAGTTCCCCGTAACGGATTAGTCGGTACTTCTCATGCGATCGGTTGTACGCTGCCATAAACATTTCTTTTTCCGAAGGAAATCCAGCGTTAATTAAAGCAACGTAAAGTTTCTCGATTGAAGCTTCCATAGTGTAGTGGCGAACATTCGTTAACGTACCGATATAATCAAAGATTACGGCTTTAGCCTGATGCAACTAGTCTCCTCTTCCGTTCACAAAGGTTAAGGCGCAGATTATAGTGTTTGCGATAGCTTCATGATTTTCTTAGCAACCTCTGTGGCTAAAAGTTTGTCTGGGTTACCTATGGCTGATTCTACTGAGGCGTCATACGGGATTTCTGTGAGGAATTTTATGCCCAAACACTGGGTTTGCTCCTGAACCGTTTTTGCTTCAGTCATCTTCATGTTTTCCACAACGCCCACAATGGGGATCTTGAGCTCTTGCAGAAGTCGGAGTTGTTTCTTGACTGTTTCGAATGCCAGTTGGGACGGGGTAGTCACAATCAAGAACTCGATGTCAGGCACCAGCCTGACCAGGTCAAGCATTGCGTCGCCAATTCCCGGTGGCGAATCAATAACAAGAAAATCCAGATCCCCCCACAACGTAACAGCAAGCAACTCAATCAGTGCGTTGGATGTGTCTGCTCCACGCAAAGGAGCTGCTCCGTTTCCGCAGTAATAGATAAGCGACATGTATTCTAATCCCTCAACTTTAGGCGGAATCAACCCTTTGTCTTCAGTGGGTTGGGCGTCTTTTGCTCCAAGTATAAGGTGTGTTGAGGGACTTGTAAAATCAAGGTCGAATAAGCCGACTTTGCAGCCTTTGTGCGCCAGCGATAGTGCGAGGGTGGTTGCGACGAGGCTTTTGCCCACCCCGCCTTTGCCGCTTGAAACTGCGATTATTCGTCTTATCCCCTTGAGTCGTTGGCTAATTACGCTTGTTCGCGGGTCAGTCAGTGTTATCGGGCTCCTTTTATGCTTTCAAGCCAGACGCCGCGCCCTTGGGTGATTTCAAAGTCGGGACTGCCACATTTAGGACATTTCATATATGTGTGGGCTACTTCGGGGATGAAGTGGATAGCTTCCGCCGTTGCCTTATCCATCTTCTTCTTGTCGTAGGTCCACGTATTGCCGCAGACTCGGCATTTAAGAGTCGTTTTAGCCGTGGATATGCGGAACTTGGCATCCTTGAAGTTATCGGGTTTAATCTGGGCGAGTGCGAAGCGGAAAATAGGTCGTTCTATTTGTTGGAGCTCGCCGATTTTCACACTAACTTCTGTAACCTGCTTTAATCCTTCTTTCTTTGCGATTTCTGATGCCGTCTTGATAACGGCTTCTGCTAATGCCCATTCATGCATAAAAAACCAGAATCGCCCAGCAGAAATTAAACATATTGCAGGATTTGTCAGCACAGGAGCATGCTTCAACTAAAAACAAAGAAAGTTCGTTTTGGCTGGTAAGAGTTATTAAGACATTCTTCTCTTAGATTTTGATATGCCAGACAAAATTCGTTGTGCCCACATACTCGTCAAAACCCAAACCGAAGCCAAAGCAGCGCAGGACCGACTAGCGAAAGGCGAAACCTTCAGCGCAATCGCCCAACAAGTTTCCCAATGCCCCTCAGGCAAAAAAGGCGGCGACTTGGGGAAATTTGGACGCGGCCAAATGGTCAAAGAATTTGAAACCGCAGCTTTTGCTCTCCAGAAAGGTGAAACTTCGGCTCCAGTCAAGACCCAGTTCGGGTACCACCTCATTAAACGAACAGAATAACAGATCCCCTTCAGTTTTTTATTTTTGTTAAAATGTTCTGGTGCTAATCGATATTTTGTAGCTCCGTTTTTTGGCGCGATCTTTTCGACAGGTTTTATTAGCTAATTAACATACGTGAAATCCGCGAGCATTTAGTAATGGCGAGAGGGAATAGGCGTTGAGTTTCGTGGTTAATCTGTTTAGGCGATTTGATAGATGGCGACTTTGCCTAATTATTTTCGCCGTTGCCTACGGGTTTATTCTCGCCGTTGACTTGGGGACTAAGTCGATGATGTGGGATGAAGTTACCCACTTCACGGGCGGACTCCTCTTATCAAGAGGGCAGGTGGGTTTATGGGTTTGGACTAACTCGTTTTACCCGCCAGTTTACGACATCGTTGCAGCCGCTTACTTTCTCATCGGGGGTCCAAGCGTTTTCGCTGGCAGGTTCGTTGCCGTAACCTTCTCAGTGTTATCGGTTTTTGTTGTTTACGAGATTGCCAATCAATTTTACAACAGCAAAACTGCCCTGGTTGCAGCCATCTTTTTCGGCGTCACGCCTGGCGTTGTCTTTCTTTCCCGGATGGCCATGATTGAAACCCTGCTCCTTTTCATCTTCTCACTGTCTATGTTGTTCTTCTTCAGCTGGATTCGCAACAACAAGGAAAGAGACCGAATAATCAGCGTAGCCGCCCTCGCCGTGGGAGTCGCGGTAAAATATCAGATGCTCGTCGTTGTGCCCATAATCATGTTGCTGGGTATGTACTTTTGGAAACGGGACTACCTGAAAGCTGAACTCAAACGCTACTTCAAGTTTCCCCGTTTAGCAATCGTCTTAGCTGCAATCGTTGCGGTTGGGGCGGTAGCGTTTGTTCTCCTATCATCGGGGCTTTTGAACACATTGATCTACGCCATCCGGGAAGGTACAGCGGAAAAGGCGGTTTACAGTGTAAGGTATCCGACTCCAATTTTCTACTTAATAGAAATGACCTGGGCAGACACAATTATGCACCCGGTCTCTCTCTTACTTTACCTTACTGGACTAGCAGGTATCGGATTTTTCGTCTACAGAAGAAGACGGGAAGACAAGTTCCTGATACTCTGGTTCACGGTCATCTACGTTGTTTTCACGTTGATTCCTAACAGGGAATGGCGCTACGTCACCATCGCTTTTCCAGTTTTGGCAATCGCTGCAGCGAGCTTTTTGGTGTCGGCGTTCGATATTTTCTTGAAAATTGGGCGAACGGCAAAAAATAATCTTACCCGAAAATGGGGCACAAAACTCGCGGCAATTCTCCTGATAGTCTTCACGGCGTCGGGTGTTTATTTCAGTTGTGCGGACGCCTATACTTGGGTGAATGCAAACCAATTTCAAGTTCCGGTGGACCAAGCAACCTACTTCGCTGCTAAAGACCTTGCTCAAAACCAGACAATCGTGGTCGCTTGTCCAACAAACCGCTTCACTATGTTCATGGTCTGGTTCTATTTGAATATTAAGAACCCGAATCAGAACTACAACCAAACCTGGCAATACCCTCAACTAGCGGCTGATGCCTACACGCCAAGTTTCAACCCAACCGAATTTATAACCCTATGCCAAGAGCACAACGTAAAATACGTTCTGTTGTATGAGTACGGCTGGTTGCAGTACTTCAACTCAACAATGACAGAAAAAGAAGTCTACAACATGCTCAACGAAACTGGGCATTTTACCCAGCAAGCCAGCTTCGGAAATTGGCCCAACAAAATATTCGTACTCTCATTCAGTTAGGAGTTTATTTCACACCTAAACTTTGCTTGTACGAGGCTGCGCAGTGGATGCAGCAAAACTTCAGTTCTTTATCTTTTATGCGTTCCGTGTAGCCGCCTTCGTAAACTTTGCAACCACAATGAGCACAAACCTCCAAGCTAGGCTCCAAAGCGACACTGATGAGCTCTGAAAACCGCTTAAACAACTGCTCACTGAACTCTTTACCGTCGATGGTGAGTTCGAAAACTTTTCTCTTCTTAGCGCCCACAGGCTTTAAAGTGTGGGTTACTAGTCCTTTTTGCTCGAGTTGTTTGAGGAACGGGTAGACAAGGCTCGGGCTAACCTCTTTGCCTATGACTTTTTTGAATCTGCTGATTATTTGGTATCCGTGCACTGGTCCTTCGTGGAGTATGGTTAGTATGTAAACGCGGCTGAAGTCGCTGACTATCTCGTTTATCTCCGCCGAATTAGCCATGAAACGTTAACCTATCTTGCTAAGATATATTTATAGGACACTTTTAAACTTAGTTTTATTGAGTAACGATGCGTTGCTGTTCTAATTCGACCGCTAATTACCCCGATTCCTCTGTTTCAGTGGGAGACTTGCTTGTCAGTTGTTAAGGGGGCAGATAGGTCGTCGTGGAGGAAACTGTTTTTTCCTGCCTTTTCTCCTTTCTCCCAAAAAAAGGCCAACTGCGGCGATCCTGCAAATCCTTTTTGCGTGTGCAAGTATTGTCCAAGTGTCTTTCTCTGAAGCATTAGTATCTAATTTAGATAGATCTATTTCAGATATACTTATAAGAAATAACTACCAGTAACTACTATACTTCCGGAGAATGGGTTAACATGACTACAGCCAGAGACCCAGTCTGCGGCATGACCGTAGACAAGGAAACCGCTATCAAACGCAAAATCGGCGACCGATGGTACTACTTCTGCAGCCAACAATGCGCAGACGTTTACGAGCAACCCGAACGGGAACTTCGCGCAATGAAACGCCGGGTCGCAATGACCCTAATTGGCGCGGTTGCTGCTGCAGCCCTCAAGATCGTAGCTTTGTTTGGACTTGTAGGCACAATAATGTCGCTCGAACTCGTCGGCGGACTTGAAGTCTACGGCCTCGTAATCTTCCTCGTTTCCCTGCCAATTATCTGGATCGCTGGATTTAGCATATTTAAAGGCGCGTATTTTTCGCTTAGGAACCGCAAAATAAACATGGACGTTCTAGTCACAACCGGTGTGCTTGCTGGTTGGATGTATGGGGCGCTAAACGCGTTTTTCCCAAACGTAGCTGATGGCGGCTCGGGGTATCTGGAAGTTTCTATCGCGATTCTCGCTTTCGTGTTGTTGGGCAAGTATATTGAGGAGATGATTCGGCGCAAGTCTGCCGCTTCTATTCGTCAGCTTCTTGAGTTGCAGCCTACAACCGCTAGAGTCATCCGGGGTGGACAAGAGGTAGAGGTTGGAATTGATGAACTCCAAGTTGACGACATGATTATTGTTAAGCCAGGTGAAAAGATTCCCACAGATGGAATCGTCTCTTCTGGTTACTCTTCGGTTGATGAGAAACTGCTAACTGGCGAAAGCATTCCCGTCGAAAAGAATGTGGGCAGCCAAGTTATCGGCGCCACCATAAACAAAACAGGAGTGCTACAAGTTAAAGTGACCAAAGTTGGCGAAGATACGGCGCTTTCACAGATTGTGCATCTTGTCGAAGAGGCCCAAGCGACTAGTGCACCAGTCCAGCGGTTTGCGGATCGAGTGGTCGCTAGATTTGTTCCTATAGTCTTCACGGCTGCCACAATCTCTTTCATTTTCTGGTTTGTAACCGTGGGTTTCTCGACGGCGTTCTTTGCGCTATTGGCTGTGCTTTTGGTTGCTTGTCCATGCGCCATGGGCATCGCAACTCCGACTGCGATTTTGGCAGGTGTCGGAAAAGGCGCTGAGTACGGTGTGCTGTTGCGTAGCGGGGAATATGTGGAGCGCGCACGAAAACTCAGTATCGTAGTTTTTGACAAAACGGGAACACTTACGAAGGGTGAGCCTTCCGTGACCGATGTTAAAACATACAATGGCTTTACAGAAGCGGATGTGCTAGTTTTGGCGGGTTCCGCTGAGAAAAGCTCGGAACATCCCCTTGCAGAAGCCATCCTGAAACGCGCAGAAACCGCTAACGCGAAACTCGAGAAGGTGGAAGAGTTTGAGGCTTTGCCGGGAAGAGGCGTGAAATGCATTGTGGGCGGCAGGAGAGTGCTCTTGGGAAATCGTAGGCTCATGCAGGAGAAGGGTATCGCTGCTGCTCAGTTGGAGTCTGATATGGCTGGATTGGAGGCTGAGGGAAAAACCGCGGTGATTCTTGCGGTGGATGGTGCGGTTGCGGGTGTGGTAGCGGCTATGGATTTGCCCAAGGAGCATGCTGCGGATGCGATTCATGCGTTGAAGAGCATGAAGTTGGAGGTTGCGATGTTGACTGGTGATAATGAGGTGACGGCTAGAGCTGTTGCGGCGCAGGTCGGTATTGACACGGTTATTGCGAATGTGTTGCCTTGGCAGAAGGAAGAAGAAATCAAGAAGCTGCAGGCACAAGGCAAGGTGGTTGCAATGGTTGGCGACGGCATAAATGATGCGCCTGCGCTGGCGGCGGCGGACATTGGCATTGCGATTGGGAGTGGAACAGACATTGCCAAAGAGACTGGCGGAATCGTACTCATCAAGGATGATTTGCGTGACGTGGCTTTAAGTGTTGAGTTGAGCAGGCGAACTATGCGGAAGATTAATTCTAATTTGTTCTGGGCGTTTGCGTATAACTCGGTCATGATTCCAATAGCAGCCGCGGGTTTGTTGGGTCCACAGGGTCCCATGTATGCAGCTGGTGCAATGGCGATAAGCAGCTTAACTGTAGTAAGCAACTCTGCCTTGTTGAAAGTGGCGAAGTTTAGTTACACAAAGTTTAACGACAAAGAAACTCAAGTGTCTGGGGAGGTGAATTAGAATGGCTAAAGATCCGATTTGCAGCATGATGGTTGACGAGAAAACCGCGAAATTTAAATCCGACTACAACGGCAAGACCTACTTTTTCTGTGCAGCTTCCTGCAAGGCAACGTTTGACAAGACCCCAGAGAAATACGCGAAAGGCTCCGCGGGCGGGGGAAGTCACGCGTGTGGCTGCGGTTGCGGAGGACATTAGACCCAAAAAAGTTTGGAAAGCTGGTTTTTAGCCAGCTACCTCGTTCATTTTTTGTTTAGGTTTGGTACGCGCCCAAGACTGCTTGCTCGGCGAATAAGTCTTCGTTGAATGCGCCGGTGAACTCGACTTTTTCGTTTATGATTATTTTTGGGACTCCGATAACTCCGTATTTTTGAGCGAGTGCGGGGAATTCTTGGGCGTCGATGACGTCTGCTCGGATCATGGGGCTTTCCACGGCGAGTTTGTGGGCGATCGCAGCTGCGGCTGGGCAGTGTGGGCAGGTGAGGGTGACGAAGACTTGGATGTGAACAGGGTTTTTGATATCTTTGAGGATTTCTTTCGTTCTGTCAGTTAGGTTTGTCTTTCCGCTTGAGACGCTTTCTATGGCTTCAATGAGCGTCGAAAGTTCGTAACCATATGGTATACCGTAGATGCGTACGCCATGGTCAATTTTGCCGATGACGGCTATGGCGGGAATTTTGTCTATGCCGTATTCCTTGGCTTTTTGCGCGTCCGCTACAAAATCAAAGACATCTAGATGGATTTTGTCGCTTAAAGTCGTCATTTCTTGAGCGAGCGTGCGTGTGTCGCTACAGAAGCGGCATTCCATTTCCTGAGTGAACATGACAAGTTGGACTGGGTCGACAAGTTTTTCTTTGAACTCGGTTCTTAATTGTTCTTTTTTGTCGTCTGGCAAAAGACTCATACGGATTTATCCTCCAAATATGGCGCTAAGTAGAACTTCTGCAATAACTGAACTTACCTCTAGGATATTATCTTTGTGAAGAAACCCGGTTCTTTTCGCGGTGTCTGTAGCTTTTTTCATTGGTATACCTTGTTTGAAGAGCCATGCATTGCATATGGTTCATAGGTAGATAAGCTAGGTTTTTGACATATTCTTCGCCCTCTACGGTTTTTTCACCATGCTATTGGGCGAAAAATCCGCCAATAGCGACCCCTACCCCTACCTTTTTTGCCTAACGAAAAACCCGCCCTTCCACCCTACCCCCTATAGGTTTGTGCATAGAGTCGCTATTAGGCTCCAAACATGATTTGCAAACTTGCAAACTCGTTTGGAATACATTGATCTTCTTGTTGGCTGAATTATTACGCGACCCAAAAACCAAAATGGTTAGCTGGGAAATCGCTGTGACGAAACTGTTATTAGCTCGACGCACAGAGTTTTTTTGTCTTTTGAGGCTGTGAAAGTTTGGCGAAGCTTCATGCTAGTGCAAGAATGGTTGAGGGGCCTTTGATTGTTCTTGAGAATGGTCGCGCTCATGCAACTGTGGTGGATCAGCCTTCTTCGTTGTCGCCGGGAGTTGGCCCAACGCCCCTGGAGTTGTGCGTTATGAGTCACGCGGGTTGTTACGTTACAATCGCGCAGCTTGTTGCTGGCAAGATGCGGATCCAGATCAAAGGTTTAGACGTCAAATTGGAGGCGATCAAAAGTGATGAGGCTGGAACCATTGTTGAGGAAACCTTCGACATAACCTACAAAACCGACGCCACAGAAGACCAAGTCAAACGGCTCCACGAGCACACTCTGAAGAACTGCCCCGTAGGCGTGCTCTTCGAGAAAGCTGGGGTCAAGATAACGTATACCATAAAAACACAAAAAGGAGTAAAATGAAAATGGCAAAAGTTGAATTAGCAAACGGAATCTATTGGGTTGGCGTGGTCGACTGGAACATTCGCGACTTCCACGGGTACATCACTCGCAGAGGCAGCAGCTACAACGCCTACCTGATTCAAGACGAGAAAACCGTCCTTATCGACACCGTCAAAAGCACGTTTTGCGACGAACTGGTCCGAAACGTGAAGGAGTTTGTGGATCTGGAAAAACTCGACTACATCATCGTGAACCACGTCGAAATGGATCACTCGAGCAGCCTACCCACAGTGGCAAAGCTGGCGAAAAATGCTACAATCCTTTCTTCCGAGCGCGGTAAAGATGCCCTCATCGAACATTACGGGCACGATTTTGACAGGGTCAAGACCGTTAAGAGCGGCGACGAACTCAAGCTGGGCAACCGCACCCTTAAGTTCCTCGAAGCGCCCATGCTGCATTGGCCGGACAGTATGTTCACATACGTCCTCGAAGACCATATCCTGATGCCAAACGACGCTTTTGGGCAGCATATCGCATCGGGGGAACGTTTCGATGACCAAGTCGATGAACACGTCCTAATGGAGGAAGCCGCAACTTACTATGCCAACATCCTCATGCCTCTGGGTCCACTTGTTGCAAAGAAAATCCAAGAGGTCGTAGCGACTGGGTTAACGTGTTGTATGATTGCTCCAAGCCACGGAGTTATCTGGCGCAAAGACCCCTCCAAAATCATAAAAGCATACGCGGAATGGGCAGCAGGTACCTCCAGAAAGAAAATCAGCATAGTTTACGACACAATGTGGGGCAGCACCGACAAAATGGCCCGATCCATCGCAGAAGGCGCCACAAGCCAAGGCGTAGAAGTCAAAATGCTCAAACTCCGCTCCGCAACCAACACCGAAGCCATGACGGAAATCCTCGACTCCAAAGCCGTACTAGTAGGTTCTCCAACACTCAACAACGGCATGTTTCCCACAGTCGGCTACTTCATGACGTATGCTGCCGGACTCAAACCTAAAGATAAAATCTGGAGCTTCTTTGGCAGTTTCGGGTGGGGCGGCGGCGCAGTCCGAGCCATGGAAGAAATGGCGCGCAAAGCAGGATTCGAAGTCCACGATTCCGGGCTAGAAATCAAATACGTGCCCGATGAAGAAGACTACAAGAAATGCTTCGCGCTCGGCGTACAAATAGCCAAAGAAGTCAATAAATAAACTTCTTTTCTCTTTTTTAGTTTTGCCAAAAACTTAGTCGCCCAAATCCTTGTTTCGAGTTCGAATATAAAGTTTTACAAAATGTAAAGAAGGCATGCATAAAAGTTATTATTTCCGCTTAAGCAAATGGGGTACCATAGAATTGGTGATTTGCTAAGTGGCCTTTGAAATCCAAGAGTTGCGAGATGTTATCAGGGTAATCGTCCTTCTGAACCTGAGCAAGGGCAAGCCTATGTCTAAGATTGCCCTTAAACGTCGAATCGACAAAGTCTGCTCAAGCCTTGCATGCGTCGACATGAACGAGCTCGAAAAGGCACTTAAAGAAATGACCATTGAAGGTCTCATTATCGACAACGTTGACAGCGTACAACTCACTGATGAGGGTCTCAGACTAGGCAAGGAATGGCAGAGCCTTCTCCTCAAAAAGGACCCGATTCTAGAGGTTGTCGCAGGACTAGTTGATGGGTCCATCACAGGATTAGTTGTAATTCTCTCCACGTTCATTTCTATTCTAACGAATAGCGGCGTTTTGTTTACCCCAAAGAACGTGATTTTCACAGCTTTTTTAACGTTAACCGCCGTGGCGATAACGAACTTTTCCAGCTTCTTCCTAGGCGGGATTACAGAAGATCTAGCAGATATTATGACACTGCGTACGCTCATGAATTATAGCTTAAGCGATATTCCCGACAAGAAAGAGCGCGATAAATCCCTAATGCTTGTGGAGAAACTGTTCTTGGTCCTTGACAAGGAAATACGCAGGTCAAACCTTTTTGCAGCATCAATTAGCGGGGTCACAACCTTCGTGGCAGGAAGCATACCGATAGCGGCCTTCGTTGGGTTACCTGCTCCCTTCAACACAATTGTGTCTCTAACCGTGGTCGCTTTGGTTTCGGGTGTTTTCCTTGTGCGCTATCGTTCAAGAAAGACCCGGGTTCACTGGAAAATAACTCTTCTAGAAACGCTCGCGATTGTGGCTATTGCTACGATTGCTTCGGTTCTATTGGGTGTCCTTTAAGGCAGAGTCTCTTAGAAAACATGCCGATGCTCGACCATGATGCACCGATCCATAACCACGCTTAACCCAGACTTTCGTGCTGCCTCAGCTGCTTCAAGATTCACTATACCTGCCTGCATCCAAACAACGTATGGTTTCCCATTAGCAAGCTTGAGCTTGATGGCTTGTTCAACAGCCGAAGCTACCTCGGTGGGTCGCCTAAAAATATCCACAATCTCTATTGTTTGCTGAATTTCCAAAGGAATATCCAGCAGGCTCTTGTAGCTTTTTTCGCCCAAAACATCATCCACTGTGGGATTCACGGGGACAATTCGGTAACCGTGCATCTGCATATACTCGGAGACCCTGTAACTTGGCTTATCTTGGTCCTTTGAGAGTCCCACGACTGCTATTACCCTGTAGCTTTGAAGAATATTTTCGATTTCTTTTTGGCTCAAACTACCCACCCAAAAACTAGATTGAGAGCAACTATTATGTAACTGGGTGTTTTCACGTTTATAAAAATTTACAAATGCTATGGGGCTGTTATGGGATGCCGCGGAGTTTGAGTTCAAAGAAGTGTTCCTTGCCGTTTCGTAGCGCGAATATCCTTATTTTGTCGCCGACTTTTCGCTTGCGGATTTCCCTCACCAAGTCCTCTATGCTGAGGGTTTCCACGTTGTCCACTTCTAAGATGATGTCTCCTTGGGTCATCCCCGCGAATTCGGCGGGGCTGCCCTCACCCACTTTAGTGACGATAACTCCGTGTCCTACAGGTAAACCATAGTACCGCGCGATTTCTTCCGTTAAAGTTAAGCCGACCACGCCCAACCAGGGCCGTTTACCGGTACCTTCAGTTAGAATGTCTGTTGTGCAAGTTTTCGCCGAGTTAATTGGGACTGCAAAGCCTATGCCCTGCGCAAAAGGTATTATGGCTGTACTAATGGCGACGATTTTGCCCTCTAAATCCACCAGTGGACCGCCGCTGTTGCCCGGGTTAATGGCGGCGTCGGTTTGCACCAGATTTTCAATTAGTCCACGGTCGGATTCAATAGTTCGGTTCAAGGCACTGATTACTCCCGAAGTCACGGTGGGTCCGCCTGATAAGCCGAAGGGGTTTCCAATGGCGTAGACACGTTGCCCGACACGGAGCTTATCCGAGTCTCCCAGATCCGCAGACCGAAGCTCCTTCGCTTCAACTTTAACGACGGCAATGTCCCGTGCAACGCATGAACCAACTATGTCACCTTCAATCACCTGATTATTCCATAGAGTGACGCTGATTTTTTCGGCGCCGCCCACTACGTGGTTATTGGTTAAAATGAGTCCTTTGTCGGCGTCAAATATGGTTCCGGAGCCCATGCCTGCAACGGGGACTGCTTGGTAAAACAAGTTTCGTACGACCCTTACTGAGCTTATGTTAACCACACTTTTGGTTACTTTCTCAATGACTTCCAGAACTTTATTTTCGTCGTACAAAGACAATGTGGTGCGCCTCTTCTGCAATGGTTTTAGGGACGATTTAATAAATCTTCAAGCTTCAGGGTAATCCGCAGAAGTCGCAACCAACGATTTTGGGCGCCTGATTTTGCTGGCAGAGTTCACACATTAAACCTTTGCTCCTTATCAGGGCGCAGGCTTGGCAGAACAGCTTCATGACTTCTAGTTGCTGAATTGGGTTGGCTAAGAGCAAAGTGGCCATTTGGTCTGTGATTGCGTGGATTTCTGGAAGGCCATCAAGGGGTATTGTTGTTCCACGGACTTTTTTGTTGTATTTGCTGACTGCAGATTGCGATACACCTAGGACCTGTGCGACCTCTATCTCTTTTAGTTCGTGTTTTTGGAGGAGGGTTTGTGCAAGAAGTGCTCTTAGGGCTGGAGAAACGGTTTTTACGGCAACTTCGCAGGGGGCTATCAATTATCCACCAGATATTGTAATCTCTCGGGAAAATCTATTTAAACATGCCGTATGTCATACACTTTATGACGTATGTCCTGGCGGGACCACTCTCCTAAATCTCCCAAATCTCCCAAACCCGACTTTTCATCCCGCCGGGCGCACGCCTTCCCAAAGGAAGTGAGGTCATGAAAACTCAAGAATCCCTCGAAGAAAACACCGGAAGCATCGTCGAGATACTCCATACTCTGGACCGAGAATGCAAAAGCTGCGCTCCCGTATCTCCCCTTGAATGTATAACTAATTGTCATGTATGGAAACTTCGTAACGAACTGAGGATGCTTTGTGAAACGATGGGAAACCCTGACTTCATGAAGGACCTGCTTAACGTCTTGAAAAACGAAACACGCGTTGCCATCCTACAGACAATCGTGAAGGGCCGCTACTCCGTCATGAAGCTTCAGCAGGAACTCAAAAAAGAAGGCTACTTGCATAGCCGCGATACTCTCATCGAGGAATACTTGCGCCCCCTGCTTAACGTCGGCGTAGCTGGAGAAGCACATGACCAGTTTTACGCCACCACGTTTGGCGGTAGGTTGTCTGAGTTAATTGGGAACTTGCCCGAATTCACCGATGTATTGCCCTCCCACAGCGAGTGCTACGAAGAAGACATCCTCACAGAATTGCTCTCTGGACCCAAAACCTTCGAAGACATCAAAGGATTTGTTCCCACTAAGATAGTTAGCCGGGTCCTCAAAAGACTCAAAACCACCAGTCTAATCGAAACGCCAGAAGAAAGAGACTACATCTTCTTCTTCCGATCCAAACGCGACCAAACCAAAGAAATTCTGACCTCGACTGAAACCAAAGTTTACAGCAACATACCCGACAACGGCGTCTCAGCCAAGAAACTCTCCCAAAAGACCGGTATTTCGCTACGGCGGACCTACAAGTACCTGCGGGGATTAAAAGGTAAGAAGCTCATTTTCGCCCGCAAAACCCCCAAAACGTACGAGCTAACGGAGAAAGGCGAACGCCTAGCATGGTTGCTCAATGAAGTCAACAAAATAGTTGAGGAAACGTTGAGCTTCTCGGAAGAGTTTCGCAAACACAACGGAAACTCCTGAGCACCTTCTTGGTGCCTTTTTTGTCCTTTTTGAGAAGGATAAATTGTGGCTTTCTTGTAACTTCCCTAAAGCTCCAAATATAGACGCGATTTTTTCTTTTTACAACAAGAAAAGAGAAAAAAACCAGAAAGGCTCCAGGTTTATCCGCCGGGTGCTCCGTGGAACGGGGATTCTTCCCAGAGGAGTTTCCACCAATCGTCTTCGGTTATGGTTTCGCCACGGACGATGATTTCGAGAACGGTCTTTAGCATTGCATGGTGACGTCGTTCATCCATTAGGATTGAGTTGAGGAGGAAGGCGACTTTTTTGTTTTCGATTGTGGGCAGTTCTTTTTCAAGTTTTTTGATGAGGTCCGCTTCGAGTTTTATGTGCTTTTCTACGAGGGCGCGTTGTTCGTCGAGGTTTTGTTGTGTCATGGCTTGCGAGGTTGTGGTGAGGAGGGTGACGGCTGAAGCATAAAGTTCTGCGTGCTTAGTGGAATCCAGTGAAATCCCCTTCAGAACCGCTTTAACAGGTGGATTCTTGATGTTTTTGATGCCTTCGGACACGGACTTCACAATGTCGTTCTCGTTAACGATTTGCTTTTTCATAAAATCAATTAGCTTTTCGTTTGGGTTACTCATAACCAGCATCTCTATGTAGGAACGGTGAGCTTAAGGAATAAGGCTTTCGGCGAGGCGTTTTCCAAGAGCCCTGCACTGATCTAGCATCTTCTCGTCGGGTACGTATTTTGTGAGTAGGGGCGCTTCGGCAATTTTCATCCCAAACTTGTTTTTCATGATTTCCAGCACAAACTTGGGCGCTTCTCCACTCCAACCAAACGAGCCAAACGCCGCACCCGGTTTGTCCTTCAAAATGATGTTTCTGGCTGCGGCTTCCTCGAACAGCATTTTGATGTCGATTGGCAAGTCATGGTGATACGTGGGTGTTCCGACTAAGATTGCATCGAATCCGCCGAGGTCTTCCGCTTCTACGAAGTAATTCAGGTCAACCTGCACGTTGCCCGCGGTTTTGGCACCTTCAGCTACGGCTTTGGCCATTTTCTCGGTGTTCCCTGTTCGGCTATAATAGAGCACGAGAATTTTCGGCACAATAACATCTCCACTAAACTATTAGGTATAAAGAAAATATGAATCTTTTGTGAAAAACGCTAAAACCCCCAGTCGCTGAGGTGACCCGAACAGGGACCTACGTATTAGGCGACGAATTGTCCATTTAGAAAACTTATCCACATATCTAACGATAAAGCCAAGAACAAAGCCAACACTGCAACAACTAAAACTAACTGTTTTTTGCTTTTTAGCGCCAACTTTGTGGTAAGGGGCAACCAAAGCGGAAACAGCACCGACGCGAATCGCGGTGCCGAAACAATCGCCCCAAAAGCCACGAACCCCACGTACCCCGCCAACGAATAGAGCGCCAGGGCGCTATCGATTTTTCTTAGTTTATAAATGAGGAAAGGCGGGAGCGCTAACGCAAGGAACATCCCTAAGGGTGATAGCCAGTATTCCATGGCGGGCCAACTTTGCAGAGGAATTTGATAAAAGGCTTTGAGTCCCATTTGGGGTAGGTCGCGCAAAAGGAAACTTGGCACTGTGTACAAGCCGCCCCATTCGGTGGTGTGGATAGATGCGAACAAATCTCCAGAAACAATGAAGCAGTAGCCCAGCCACAGAGCGATGGCGGCAAAAGGCAGAACGTTCAGAGCAAAGTTGCGGGCTCTATGCTCAGTTTTGCGTCGTAATGAGGAGTAAAGCATTGGCAAAACCACCATTATGCCCATAACTCGAGTTAAAGCGGCAACCCCGGCAACTGCCGATGATGCTGCGCTTTTTCTTTTGGTGAACAGATACCAAGCGCTTAAGGTGAAAAACAAAAACAAGCTTTCACCGTAAACGACTGTGGTGAAGACGAACAAGTAAGGCGAAAAAGCCATCACCAACGAAGAAGCCAGAGCCGCCCGCCTACCGATGTAGGATTCCGCAAGCAATTGGTACAAGGGAATCCACAAGACACCGAAAACTAAAGCGACAGTTACTAAGGCAATGAGGGGGTTCTGGAAAACCAAGTTGAATAGGAAACCCGCAGTAGGTAAACCAGGCATGAATGTGTAGGTTTGGGGTGAAAAAGCATACCCTCCGGTTAGTATGCTCAGGTACCATGCGCTATCCCAGCCTACAAACAGAAAAGGAAAGTTTCCCGCCAAACCGGTGTATCGTAGGAAAACTTGGTTTTGAGGCCAATTGAAGACACGGGTTGGATCAGTCCAGAAGGTTCCCAGCGACTGAACGTTCATGGAATAGTAAATGAACGCTGCACCCAAGATTTTAGCCACTAGAACAACCATTAGGGGAACAATTATCCTCTTTGGAATCTTGAATCTCCAAAATGCAAAATCTTCCTCAAAAAACCCACTGACGGAGACTATCCTCCTGTTACACAACAGTTTCGCGGGGGCAAAGATAAAACCTTCTCCTTCCCAAGATGAGGGCAGAAAGGAATTTAAAACCTCCCGCACCTAGAATTCATGTTCTTTTCGCAAACACAACAAAACAGCTTTTTCTCTTCGGAAGTGACCCCTAAACGTTAGAGCCACAAACAATCTCGTTGGAAGAACAATTTCCACGGCAAAAACTCTTTAGCGAAAACCTTGCCTACCCTTTCACTTTCAGTTTGGACAAAGCGATGTCGCTTAGGCTGTATCCTGATTGTCGACCCAGAAATCTGGAGATTGCACAGTTGCAGAAAGGCTTGATCTTAATGAATGGCTCAACCGAATTAATTGAGGAAGGAGCAGGTTTTGGAGTTCCTATCGCAAAATACAAAGACAAAACATACTTCTCCATGAATGCACAAGTTTACCTCCAACGGTTTACTGAGGAAAATTTGGTTCTCAAAAAGATCTTCTTCTTAGACGCCATCTCCAAGAAGCAAGTTCGAGGAGTGAACGTTAACGAAGGTTTCTACTCTATAGCCCATGATGTTTTTGAGCGTTCTTACCTTAATCGTCAGGGCATGCGCCCAGTTTTCGACTGGATGATGGAGCTGCGGAAAACGTTGGGTGTGCAAACTCAATTCGTCAAAGTGCAATCCAGAGGTAGTATTGTAGTTACCTACAATTGTTTTCCAAATCAAATCCGAATTCACGTAGACCTCTATGGCTTGAATAGGGATCTGTGCCAGGAGATTTTAATGCTAAACGAGCAAGGCGCAAGACACTTCCGAACATACCGTGATTCCGATGGAAATCACCTCCGAAACAGACAAATCGGCGCATGGACTCAAATCACAGCAGCAAAAGGAACCTTTTCTGATACCGAATCGGGTTTCTCCTTTTCACTTGAGAACGTTAAAGACGCAAGCTTGGTTCGAGGCTGGGAACTGGTTAAAGACCGATTTTGTTGGGCAGGAATGACATATGCACTTAACCCAAAAACTACACACTTCGATTATATGATAAGCGTAAGTCGAAAGTCAAACGTTTAGGTTTTTGGGAAAACCTGCGCTCGAAACTTAGAAAGTTTCTCTTTGCTTTTCGTCACAAGCTCAGGTTCTACAAGGAACAACAGAAACAGCACTAATGATACGCTAATAGCTAAGCCAAGATTTCCCCTTATTTGCCATGATATAGCGCTGTTGACTGTGCTCAAATTTTGAGCTGGGCCTATGAGCACAGGATAGAACCTTGCAAAAAGGGGTTCAAGAATGAGGGGTCCTCCGTTGAACACGGAAAATGCGTAGATCAAAGTTTGGATGCCCGCCAATGCGTAAAGGTAAACCCGTTTGGGTCGATAGGCAAGTATCTGCAGCAAAATAAAAGGCATCGGGTCAAGGAAGGTTTGTTCTGTTACCCAGCTGTAGGTAACCATGAAAAGCAGGTAGAAAGAAATAAGGGATAAACCCAGTTCTGTCTCCGTCATGTTACGCTTGCGGAACCAGTAAACGGTCGCCGCTGCCAAAACTGGAATCCAGAGGAACCGCAGAATCGCAATTTTCGATATGTCCACACCCAGCAATCCTGCGAAGCTCCATATGTTCATGCATCCTCCTTGAAGTTGCGTGGGATTTACGTCGTAGATGGGTGCCCAGTAAAAGATGGTCTTGAGGAAGTATATGATGTCCCATCCGTAAGCCGCAAAAACAGAAAGCGTAAACACAATTGGCACGGCACAGGTGTAGAGCGTGAATTTGCCTGCTTCTTTCCAGTTCCGGTTCTTTTGAATGTAGATCAGAAACGCTGGTAACGCAATTAGCGGGTAAATCTTTAATGCGACTGCTAGACCCAAAAGCAGGCCGCCAACGGTAAATCGTTTGCTTACAACGGCGTAGAACGCCAGAAAGGTTAACAACGCACTAAGTATGTTGATTTGTCCCCAGAGTACGCTTATGTAAATGACAAAGGTGCTGGTTAACGTGAATAAGAAAACTTTCAAAGCTGTTTTTGGGTTGAACCGTTTCTGTGCGAACTTCCAAACGACGAACGATAGCGCAAATTGCGCCACAATCATGGGCAGTTTAATTGTGAGCCGCCAAATCTCAACGTTGTTTCCGAAATATCCGTTGATCCCGTAAGCGAACATGCACCAGAGAGCCCATAAAGGCGGATAGCCGATGTGGTTAGCGGGCAGGTATATGTTGATTCCGTGATTCATCCATGCTCCGGTTTCATACCAGATGTTCATGTCGTACTGCTCGCCAGTCCACATAGCCAAAAAAACTTCCACTGCAAGAAGTCCAACAATGAGCAGGACAAGAAGAATTCTGTTGTCCTTTAACGGGTGAATCAAGTGTGGGTTTCGACTCCAATTCATAACTGAGCTCTTTTTTGTTGGCTAAATACTCAGCGCTTTCAAGGCATAAATGTTTTTATGGTGGCTAGAGACCTTATAGTTGTGCTGTTTTTGTCCTGCAAAGTTACAGTGGGTATTTGTGCGTATAACGAAGGCAAAAACATAGGGAAACTATTACAAAATGTCCTAAAACAGCAGTCCCTTTGCCTAGATTCGGAGGTCATAGTTGTTTGCTCAGGTTGTACAGATAATACTGCAGATATAGTAAACAAGTATGCGGCTCTGGACGCCCGCGTTAAACCTTATTATGAGAAAGAACGAAAAGGCAAAGCTTCCGCAATAAACTACATCTCAGCACATGCAGTCGGCGACGCTATCGTATTCATATCCGCGGATACTCTACCCTCCAAAGGAGGCTTCGCAAAGATGCTCGCCAAACTCTGGCAGACTAATACTGGACTTGTGTGTGGTAACCCAACGCCAATAAACACTTCAAAATCTATGGTGGGACGGATTGTTCAAGTTTTGTGGCGTTTTCATGGTCACGTTTTTGAAGAACTAAATGATGCCGGGCTTGCGAAGCACGCAAGTGAGGCGTTCGTTGTGCGCAGGGAACTTGTGGAGCAAATGCCTTCTGAAACGGTGAACGATGACGCCTACATTGCAGTAAATGTGAAAAAGAAGGGCTGGCTCATAAAGTTCTGTCCCGACGCGCAAATTTCAATTTGCGGCCCTAAAACATTCAAAGAGTATTTCCAGCAGAGGCGACGGGTAGTCTTTGGCCATTTTCAAATTAAGAAAATGACGGGTGAATCGCCGCAGTACCTCATGCAGATGTTGCCTTCACAGCCAGTTCGAACGGCAAAGCTTGTTCTGTGGCTTTCCACGAAGTGCGACCCATTTACGTTATTAACTTTTCTTGTCGCGGAGTCTTTGGTGAATGCTGCAGCACTTTTTGATTTCGGCTTTGGCAAAACCCATTTCCAATGGACAACGTTGCCTTCGACCAAAACCGTAATTCCCTAACAATAAATGCTCGTTTCAGGGTATATGCTTTATAGCTGAACACTGAATCTTTGTGCATGGACTTTGTTCCCCTGCTCACAACGTTTCTGCTCATTTTCGTCGCGGAACTTGGCGACAAAACTCAGCTTACTGTAATTTCGCTGGCTTCTAATCATAGGGCGCGGGAGGTTTTTGCAGGTGCGATTTTGGCTTTTCTAGTCGTGGACGGCGTTAGCCTAGTCATCGGCGGTTCCCTGCTGGCGTTTCTTCCCATAACTGCAATTCAGGTGATAGCGGGTGCGGTTTTCATTTTTTTTGGCGTTTTGCCTTGGCTGCATAAAGCAAAAGAAAGCACCCATCACTTGAAGAAAGGGGGAAAGTTTTTCGTTTTCTCCTGTTTTTCGCTGGTTTCGCTTATGGAGTTAGGGGACAAAACACAGATTGTCGCTATCACGTTGGCGGCTGAGGCGAACCCAATTTTGGTGTTGGTGGGGATGATGGCAGCGTTTGCGGTGCTAACTGGCATAGGGGTGACAATAGGGTGCAAAGTGCTGTGCCGACTGCCAATGAAGTGGATAAACACAGGCACTTCAGCTCTATTCATCATCCTCGGCGCCATATCGATAGTTGGCGCGGTGCTCGGAATAAGCATACTCTGATTCCCTGTCTTTTAGGCTCCGAATGATTCATAAACCGCGCCAAATCAAATTAGAGTATCAAACGTGTGGTTCACATGGAAACCTGGGATCTAATAATCATTGGAGCAGGAGCGGCAGGTTTAGCCGCCGGAATTTATGGTTCCCGAAGCGGACTCAAAACCCTAATTTTGGACGAGAAACTGGCGGGAGGAACAACAGCAGACGCCCCCATCGTGGAAAACTACCCTGGCTTTCCTTTCGTGACGGGCGCGGAGTTGGCAGACAAAAAGGTTTCACATGCCAAAAAAACTGGCGCCACCATCCACGAGTTGGAAACCGTTGTAAGCTTAGACCTTAAAGGCGAAAAGAAAATCGTGAAAACCAGTCGCGCAGAATACGAAGCCCCCGCAATCATAATCGCGTCGGGTGCGCATTACAGAGAAGCGGAAGTGAAAGGCGAAAAAGAATTTCGGGGAAGAGGCGTAAGTTATTGCGGCGTTTGCGACGGTCCCTTTTTCAAGGGCAAACGCGTGCTCGTGATTGGCGGCGGTAACTCAGCATGCATAACTACCCTATACCTTTCAGGCTTAGCCGCGGCGGTCTTTGTTGTCCACAGGAGAGATGCTTTCCGGGCTGAAAATGCCCTTGTGAAGGATTTGGAGTCTAAAGGTAACGTGAAGGTTATGTGGAACACCGAAGTGAAAGAGATCAAGGGCGATAAAGTCGTCACAACTGCGGTGGTGTCTGATTATCAAACGGGCGCAATCCAAGAATTGGCCATTGATGGCGTCTTTGTACAGATCGGGGAATCCCCAAACAGCCAAGTTGCTAAAGAGTCCGGGGTGGAGGTTGAGGATGGCGGGTGCATAAAAATCGACATACGCCAACATACGAATATTCCTGGCGTCTTTGCTGCGGGTGATGTAACGAATTATCCAGTGAGACAGATAGGTACAGCTGTGGGACAAGGCATCACGGCGGCGCTGGAAGCCTACGCATACATAAAACGACCCTACTACAGAAAATAGCGCGAAAGGGTTGTCATTTTACAGATGGATTTTCTCCAATTGTGAGCGGCGCTTTTTCATAATTTTTGGACTGGCAAATCTTCTGTACGTTTTTTCTATCGCTTTCTTTTTTCTGTTATCTTTTCAATTCGTTAAAACCCCTGAGGGTAATAATCCCATGTGTTATCTTTTCGGTTGTATTTCCAAATGCTGGGCAGCATATTGTATTCTCCTTTTTCTGGCTCGTTAACATCAAATACCGTGGATTGTATTTCTAGAATAAGGTCTGCTTTGCTTTGCACAGACTCTGTGGGTAATGAAAAACAACCGTTCTTCCAAACTGGACTATTAGGTTCGGCTGCGTAAGATTTAGTTCCATTTATGTCATCATCAGCAAGGGGATACAGCTTTTTGTCCCCGAGTTTTGGGCGAACATTTATCCTGATCTTAAGCTGGTATGGACTGTAATTATACGCTTCCCACCCTACCTGCGGGAATTGAAAAACATCGGCTAGATTTTGAGATATGTTGAACTTGACCACTGGCAAGGGATTCCAATTTTTTGTCAAAAATAAGTCCGATTGTTTTTCATTATTTGTGACTATTCCCCATGAATTATTTAACGCCGTATTTTCGTTTACAGTTTCAGCAGGTGGTGAGTTGTTTTTTTCTTCCACCAAAATTCTGTGGGCTTTGCGAAGTAGATCTTGTTTTGTATCAAAAACTATCTGTTGCAGTTTACTCAAGTCAATTTCTTTGTTTTTTAAATCGATTCTCAGATTCGAGTGCATGTCTTTGTGCCTGAAACATACTATGTACTTATCAATTGAAACTCCTGCGTTCAATTCTTTCTTGACTTCAGATGATTCGCAAAAACCGGGAGTCACAATAAGCAGGAACGTTTGACTTTCACGGATGGCATTATCTCGAATATCCACCCATTTTTCTGTTCCTTTAAATTTCTCTGGGATGTCTTTGATATCAAGAAACGCACGTATGCCGAACTTTTCCAAACCAATTTTCAGGTGTTCTGCAAAATCTTCCCCAGTATCTCTTCTGTAGCAAATGAAAACTTGGAACTTGGGCGTTACAGATTCATGTTTGGCTCT
Source organism: Candidatus Bathyarchaeota archaeon (assembly GCA_017883615.1). GTDB lineage: Archaea > Thermoproteota > Bathyarchaeia > Bathyarchaeales > Bathycorpusculaceae > JADGNF01. The sequence continues at coordinate 12,646 of JADGNF010000023.1, read as the reverse complement.
TTCTCCGCTGGAACTGGATGAGATATATTCCGATTCGTAATTTTTAATTGTGCCGATTCCTTTTAAAAGGTTGGTAGTTGCCGCATCAATAATTTCCTTTTCCAAGTAAATATCATACATTGTTGGGTTCAGAATTGTAAACGGCTTACATTCTGATAGAAAACCTTGGAATTCGGAGGTGATTCTCCTCTTACTCATTTCACCAATTATTGCAGCAACCTGCCCTTCGCTTAATCTTGATGATTTGTACAAACTATAGAATCGTTCTCGAATTTGTTCCACATCGTCAAATGGAGACAATACTTTTTGCTAATCGCAGAAATGGGTAGAGTGAAAGCGTATTTTCCTCAACCGTTGTAAAATCCACAGCGTCAAAGTTACGAATTGCAAAATCCCGCACTTCAGGGCAAATTACAAAACGATAATCTCTGATCGCCCCGCCCTTTGTAGACACGTAGTAATGTGTTTTTGTGCACAGTTCAAATGGAATTAGCGTTTCAAAGAACGCGTTCCATAGGAACCAAATTCGACTGTCGAAAAGTATTGCGTCGGCCCAGGAATCAGAGTAAAAGAATGTTTCGTTTCTACCTCTTTCGGTAGAGAAATTTAGCTTCTTAGATAGGTATCTCCTATTAAAAAACCCAATAACTTTTTCTGGAATTAGCCTTAATTTTTCGCTTAAGGCGGTTCTATTTTGGTCAATCTTTGCATTGACGATTTCGCTTGCGACAGCAGTTCCATAATTGGTAGTCTTGAATTCCGGTAAATGCCAATGGTTTTGCTCAATGATTCCTCGCGCTAGAAGTTCCTCTGTCTCCTTGTTTTTGACTTCAGATTGGAGAATTCCCTCATCTCTAATATTCTGACCTATGTAGATTCTGAGGAGAACTTTTTGTGCGTCAGCGCTTAATTCCATAGGCATACCTTTTTTGTATCAAGCATTATTGCTGAATCATTAGCTGATAGACTTGATTCAAACTTAAGACTTTCTAATTTCGAAAAAAGGACCTTTTGGAGTCATAATCCCGGCAACAAAATAAAAGACCAAAATGTAAGCCTTTGGAAGTTCTTGCATATGACAACCTTTTAATTTTTACTACTGCAAACAAAAAGTAACAGCTAATCAAAACTACCTCGAACCGTGCGATATAGCGATTTCAAGAATCCTAACAGTAAACGTTATATCATCCAAAACCCCTCTTCATCGTTTCATAAGCATAGGTTAACATGCTTACGGTGTAAAAAGCACTGGGAACCATAACTTGAGGTCACTGAAATGAGTGAAATGTGTCTCGCTGCCGTAAAAATTAACCAAGACCTGTGTAGTCGATGTCAAGTCTGCTATTCTATGTGCCCGTTTGAAGCCATAACCCGTGACGCGGAAACCTGCAAAGTCGAAATAGACAACCAGAAATGTCAGGTTTGCGGAATATGCTACAGCGCCTGTCCCGTCACCGCCATAGAGATGGCCTACTACGACTACAATCACCTAATAGACTACGTTAACTGTGAAAAGAAAACCGTGAAAGCCGACACCCTTGTCATGATGTGCCGAGGCAACTCGCCCACAGACGGCGAAATGGCTGACATCTTCAAGGAGCAAGGTCTAAACGTGAAGAATTATATCCCGTTGCGTGTTCCATGCGCGGGAAGGATTCCAACAGACTTCGTTTTCAACGTCCTCCAAGGCGGCATCAAAAACATAGTCTCGGTCCAATGCGAAGACGCGTTCTGCCGTATGAAGGAAGGCACAAAGATTGAAACCCGACGCCTTATGCTCGGTCAAGCAGTTCTCGAACAACTTGGATACAGCAAAGACGCCGTCAAAGTCGTAAAGTACAGCCGCAAAGCAGTACACGTCACCGAAGAATGCGTTGGCTGCGACAAATGCGTTTTCATCTGCCCCTACAAAGCCATAACCGCGCAGTCTTTCGCAAACCCCAAAATAGACATGGAGAAATGCACCGGCTGTGGCGCCTGCCAGTTGGTTTGTCCTCACGACGCAATCCAAGTGAAAGGTTTCGAATTCAACAACGTCATGGAAAAATACGCAAACGCAGTCACTAAACTCAAGGCGGCAAAGAAGGTTCCAGCCGTGGTGGTTTTTAGCTGCCAATGGTCCGAGTACGCAGGCTTAGATGACCCTGACAGCGTGCTCAAAGGCAAAAACGCTATGGTCCTCGAAGTTCCCTGCTTCAAATCAATGGACCCCGTACACGTCATGAATGCGTTCCGAGCGGGATTTGATGGCGTCATGGGCGTAGTTTGCTCCGCAACAGACTGCAAACTCCAAGAAGGCCGAGACGTCGCAGAACGCCAACTGGCAGTGTTGCGAGATGTGCTCCAAAAAATGGGCCTGAGCGACCGCTTCGAATACGTCGAGCTATCCCCTAGATGTCAAGGCGAATTCAAACCCAAGTTCGAATCTTTCTACCAAAAGATTGCTGCAATGCCCCAGAGCACTGTAGCTATTAAGACGGAGGCGAAAGGAAAACGTACAAAATAATTAGCAAGAAAACGCTTTCACACAAAGAAACCCTCTTCGAAGTTGAAGCCCCAGACATAGCTGCAAAAGCTCAAGCAGGCCAATTCCTCATAGTGGTTCCCCACGAAAAAGGCGAACGGGTACCGTTAACCATCAGCGGCTACGACGCCAAGAAGGGCACGGTTTCGTTTGCTTTCCACGAAGTCGGCAAAACCACCAAAGAACTGGGTTGCTATAGCGAAGGTCAAGAGATACTTAACGTCACTGGACCTTTGGGCAATCCTTCTGAAATCAAAAAGTTCGGCAAAGTTCTTTGCATCGGCGGAAGCATCATGATCGCACCCCTACTGCTCCAAGTTAAAGCCATGAAAGCAGCCGGCAACCAAGTCACCACCGTCTTGGGCGCAAGAACCAAAGAGGCCATGATAATGGAAAAAGAAGCCAAGACGCTAAGCGACAAAGTCTACGTCGCAACAGACGACGGCTCCTACGGCAACAAAGGCTTAGACTTCCTCAACGATCTGTTGAAGAAAGAAAAATTTGACCGATGTGTCGTTATGGGTCCCGTGGTCATGATGCGAGATGTCAGCGCAATCACCAAACCCTTTGGCATTCCAACCGTCGTTACTTTGACGCCAATCATGATTGACGGCATGGGAATGTGTGGTGTGTGCCGAGTCACCGTCGGCGGAAAAATGATGTTTGGATGCGTTGACGGACCCGAATTTGACGGTCACCAAACCAACTTTGAAGAGTTAATTTTGCGTCAACGCACAATGCTCCCTGAGGAGCGCTTAGGTTCACTATTGTGGGAAACAAGTGGAGGTTGTAAGTGTGGCGGAAACAAAGCCTAAACCAAAACTCAACAAGAAAGCTGTAGAAATGGCTAAGCAAGAGCCTAAAGTCCGAGCCAAAAACTTTAAAGAAGTTGCCCTAGGATACACCGAAGCAGAAGCACAGGAGGAAGCCAGCAGATGCTTGACCTGCCCAAAGCCTCAGTGCATGACGGCTTGCCCAGTGGAAGTTCCTATTCCAACATTCATTAAATGCATCAAAGAAAAGAAATACGCTGAAGGCATAGCCGCAATAAAGACAAAAAACGCGCTGCCTGCAGTCTGTGGACGTGTATGCCCTCAGGAAGTACAATGCCAAAGCAAGTGTGTCATTGGAAAAATGGGCGACCCAATCAGCATCGGACGTTTAGAACGGTTTCTGGCAGATTGGGAACGCGAAAATGGCTCACAACTTCCCCCCAAACCCACGCCAACAGGCAAGAAAGTCGCGGTTATCGGCGCTGGTCCAGCCGGACTCACAGTAGCAGCGGACTTAATTAAGCAAGGTCACGAAGTCACCGAGTTTGAGGCTCTCCATGTCGGAGGAGGAGTGCTCTCTTACGGTATTCCAGAGTTCCGTTTGCCAAAAGCCATCGTCCAAAACGAAGTCAATTACGTCCAGAAATTGGGTGTAGACTTGCGGTTGGGTAACTTGATTGGAAGAACTCACACTATACCCGAACTGATGAAGGAAGGCGGATACGACGCCGTGTTCATCGGAAGCGGCGCAGGTTTGCCACAGTTCACAGGTTGCCCAGGCGAAAACCTAGGCGGCATCTACTCAGCCAACGAATTCCTCATCCGTGTTAACCTCATGAAAGGCTATCTGTTCCCAGAATACGACACCCCAATCCGCATCGGCAAACACGTCGTCGTCATAGGCGGCGGAAACGTTGCCATGGACTGCGCAAGATGCTCCATGCGTCTGGGTTCTGACGTTTGCCTTGTTTACCGACGTTCCCGCGACGAACTGCCAGCTAGACACGAAGAAATCGAAAACGCTGAAGAAGAAGGCTTAGTCTGCAAATTCTTGGCGGCTCCAGTCGAGTTTTACGGCGACGAACGGGGCTGGGTTAAGAGCATGAAAGCCGTTTGCATGGAACTCACTGAACCAGATGCGAAAGGCAGACGCGGTGTGAAAGTCATTCCTGATAGCGAATTCACCATGGAAGTTGACACAGTAATAATCGCCATCGGACAAACTCCAAACCCAATCATACAACGCACAACCGAAGGCTTACAAAGTGACCCGAGACACGGAACCATAACAGTGAACGAAGTTGGGAAAACCAGCCTTGACGGAGTTTACGCAGGCGGAGATGTTGCTACAGGTGCAGCCACAGTAATCAGCGCCATGGGTGCAGGTAAACGTGCAGCAAAAGCAATGCACGAATATCTCACCAACAAGAAGTAAACCAAAGAATAGCCTCTAAGAGACTATCTCATCCCTTTTGTACAATTTTAAGTTCTATTACTATTGCCTATGGAAATTCTTGTTACGATTAAGCTATTTTTATTATTTGAAAGGACTGAGTGTGAAAAAGCTTTAATTCATATCTGTACAATATACAATTAGGTGCATGAGATGCTGACCAGACAGATGATTATGGTCCTTTCAGCTTCAATTGGATGCATCGTTTTGGCGAGCGCGGGTGTAAGCGTTTGGTCTCTTACTTCTTGGCAAGTCTCGGATAACCTCAAAACATATGTTGCCCAACTTGAAGCTGCCGGATTTACAGTGGAAACGCAGCCTATGTCCAACATTAGGATCGATTCCAAAGCGATAGTGAGTCTGTTTACAGACTTTCAAAATCTAGCCGCATCCCAAAATGTACGCACTATTTATCTGGATTCGCAAAGAACCGCTCTTTACTGTTTGGGCTACATAGGGTCTGATAGCTTGATCGTGAATGCTAATATTTTCTACTACAACCCCTCAATTCATCACCAGTCGCTGCCGGAAAATCTGCCTTCTTAAAAGCGTTAATTCATCGGTTGTAACCAAGTTCCGATTTTCCGAGCTGCCGCAAAACTTGACCATGCCAAGACACCAATCAGTTTTTCGTCTTGGGGGAAATGCTTGCGAAAATCCAAGACTGTTTCTTCATCTACTCTCTTGGGAGCCAAAGCTGTCAACAGTGCAAGGCGGGCAGCAGATTGAGTTGATTCATCGAAGCGGCCAATGGCGTCTTCACACCATGCTAAACTGAGTTCAGAAGTTGAGCCGTTCCAGTTGCTTATTTCCTCTTGCAAATGAACTCTAACGTCAATAGGTAGCGTTTGGTCTCCAACCTCTTCAACTGCCCTAGCGAAGCAAGCGTAAGCCCAAGCGACGTTTGGGCAGGATTTTGCCCACCGCAAATCGTTTGGCAAGTCTGTTTTGGGCAGGAAAAGTAGCGACTCCCCCGCGCCTTTGGAGCGGTTAACAGCGCCCGAGAACATCCAACTTGCCATCCGCTTCAAGGGTCTTTTTAGCAAGCTATGGTTTGAAGGCAAAGGCGTGTCGTCTAAAAGTACGTTTGCCATGCGGTTCATGTAATGGTAGAAAACCGCTGTGCCTACGATTTCGGGTGCTTCTTGGCGGGAAAACGGCAGCCAACGTAACAAATCCGACCGCGGCGAAGCTGTAGCTAACGCCCACTCCGTGGCCATGCGGGTTTTTGGGTCAGATATCGAGGCTATCTGGACTTTGCTGTTTGCGTTTGCCGCAGCGTTTTCTCCGAGAGCATTGAGCATTATGGTGTGTGCATCTACGCAGTAGGGGCACTGGTTCAATTGAGAAACCGCCGTTGCAATTGCCTCCTTAACTGGTCGGGGAACGTTTCCAAGGAGCTCAACTTCGCGGCAAACCATCCACGTCCCAGCAAGCACCTTAGGCACTGGTGAATGAATCTGGAAAGGTTCGGCAACTATCCCGAAATCTCGTTTAGCCTGGGCATATACTTCGGCCACGAGTCCCTCGGCTAAGCTTGGTTTTACTGGATGAATATACTTAATCAACTGATTCTCCTTTCCGCGTTAGCTGGAACCTTCAAAAAAGATAGAGATCCCAGCGTTCCCTGCAATTGGCTATTCCGATTTTTTTAAATAAGCTTTTGCTAAATCCAATTGGACTGGAAAACGTTATTACCCAAAGACGATTCTATAGCAAAAACAGAAGTGCCAATGGCATTCATCGACGAAAAACCTTGGCTCCGCAGCTGGCCAAAAGATGTTCCCACGCATTTGGATTATCCAAAGGTACCGCTTTACGATCTGCTCAGGAAAACGGCAAGAGATTACCCAGGAAAACCTGCGATATCTTACCTTGATCGGGAAATCAGCTATCGAGAGTTGGATGAGCTTTCCGAAAGATTCGCCGCAGGGCTTGCCGGTTTGGGTATTGGGAAAGGCGACCGAGTAGCAATCTTTCTACCGAATATTCCTCAGTTTATCATCGCTTATTACGGCATCCTAAAAGGGGGCGCCATTTTAACTACCATAAGTCCGATGTATCGGGAACGGGAAGTCGAGTATCAGTTGGTAGACTCGCAAGCCCAAACAATAGTGGTCTTGGACTCGCTTTTCCCCATTGTTAATGCGACTTGGCAGAGAACTAATCTTAAACACGCAATAATCACAGGCTCAGATGAATACTCTAATAATTCCCATTTGGCTGTTGTGCAAAACGAGAAGAAGGTTCTGCATTCATTCCAGGAGCTTCTCAAGCGAAATGTGACTGAGTTGCCAAAGAACCATCTTGACCCACCCGAGGATTTGGCGGCTCTACAATACACGGGCGGAACCACGGGCACTACGAAAGCGGCAATGCTCACCCACGCCAACCTCGTCTCGAATGCAATTGCGTTTGCGACATGGATAAAATGCTTAAAGGCGTCAGAGACTTTTCTGGTTGCGCTCCCCCTTTTCCACATTTACGGAATGACCACCAGCCTCAACGTTCCCGTCGCAACAGCGGCGAAGATGGTTTTGCTGCCACGATTTGAGCCCGCCAAAGCCCTAATGGCAATTCAGCAAAATCGCGTAACGGTTTTCTGCGGCGTCCCCACCATGTACCAAACCCTCCTTGCCAACCCTGAAATCGGCAAATACGACTTGACCTCCATACGCGTCTGCATCAGCGGCGCCTTCCCGCTCCCTTCCGAAGTCCAGAAAAAGTTCATGCAAGTCACGGGCGGTTTATTGGCTGAAGGCTATGGGTTAACCGAAGCCTCGCCCGTCACGCACTGCAGCCCCGTCGACAAAACACTCCGAACCGTGAAGGTCGGCTCAATTGGGTTGCCCCTGACCGACACTTTGGCAAAGATTGTCGACGCTGAAACAGGCAAAAAAGCACTGGGTGCCGGAGAAACAGGCGAACTCGCCGTCAAAGGCCCCCAAATAATGAAAGGCTACTGGAACCAACCCGACGAAACCGCACAGGTACTGCGCGATGGCTGGCTCCTCACAGGCGACCTCGCCCACATGGACTCCGATGGCTATTTTTACATAACCGACCGCAAAAAAGACCTCATCAAAACCAAAGGCTACAGCGTCTACCCACGCGAACTCGAAGACATCCTCTACGAACACCATGCCGTAAAACTCTGCGCCGTCGTGGGAAAACCTGACCCGGTAGCGGGAGAAATCCCCAAAGCCTACGTAGTCCTCAAAGAAGGCGCTATGGCCTCAGCGGAGGAATTGGTTGGCTTCGTGAACGGCAAGGTCGCAGCCTTCAAAGCTGTCAGAGGGCTCGAATTCCGCAAAGACTTGCCACTAAGTTCAACGGGTAAAGTATTGAAGAGGCTGCTTTGAGAAAAACGTAAACTGCCATTTTTTTCTTACTTGAGCTTTAAGCCAAGCATTTTTAGCCGTTGAAAATGGGCGTCTTTAGTTTCAAGCGTTAAATCATGCGCTATGGCCGTGGCGGCGATTAAGAGGTCGGCATCGGGCAGCAGGTTGCCTTTTTCTTTCAGAACACGATAAATGTAACAATACGTTTCTATTATGATGTTGTCGAGGTTTAGAACGGAAAAGCTTTCTTCCAACAACTGCTTCGCTGACGGCCTCTTTTTGTCGTCTACTCCTCTTAAAACCTCGATTAGAGTTATCGTGGAAATGAAGGCAGGAAAATAACTGTCTTTGTCCATTTTATCAATGACTGCGCCTGTATCGAGTAGGTTCATCTTAGCTTGAAATTCTCCCTGAATTCTTTGCTGGATTCGCGTATGGCTTCTAAGTCTTCTTTGGAGAGAAGTTTCCTTAGGTCTTCGAAGGCTTTCTTGCCTTTGAGGCGTTGCCCTTCGGTGCACATCTCCAGGAGGAATTCGCCCCATTCTTTTTCGCCTTTTGCTTTTTCAAGGCGCGCTTTGACTTCGATGGGAACGGAGATTGTTGCGTACTTGGTCAATTATTTGCACCATATAACTATGTAGTTGCGTAACTATAATACTTAATTGTTGTCATTATGGAGTAAATCACGATTTTGGGTTACGAAATCTATAAGAGAAAACCTCCGTTTCTGACATAGCGAAGGTTCAGCTTTGCGGGTTAAAGTCAATGTTACGGGCATTGTTCAGGGTGTAGGTTTCCGCCCATTCGTTTTCCGGACCGCCGTTCGACTTGGACTGGCGGGTTACGTTCGAAACCGCGGGGACGCAGGCGTAGAAATCCTGCTGGAAGGCTCAGACGAAACCATCAAGCAGTTCCTTCAAAGCCTCATCGACAAAAAGCCGCCGCAAGCCCAAATCCACAGTATCCAAAAGACTCCCCTCAGTGGCAAAAACGAATATCAGACTTTCACCATCGTAAAGAGTTCGGAGCAATTGGAGCAATCAGGTTCGGTGGTTCCGCCGGACAGCGCTATTTGCAACGACTGCCTCCGAGAACTGCGTGACCCAAACGACCCCCGCTTTGATTATTTCTTCATAACATGCGTCAACTGCGGACCCCGATTTACCATCATCGAGCGGTTGCCCTACGACCGCGAAAATACCACCATGCGCGAGTTTCCCCTCTGCGGCTTCTGCAAGCAGGAGTATGAGAACCCGGAGAACAGGCGGTTCCATGCGCAGACCGTTGCATGCCCGGGTTGCGGACCCAAAGCGTACCTGACTTCGAATCGCGGTGAGCTTATTGAAGCTAAGGATCCGGTGAGGGAAGCTGGCAGGTTGCTATCGGAGGGGAGTGTCGTCGCCGTCAAGGGTTACGGGGGGTTCCACATTGCCACCTCAGCCATCAAAGAGCCGCCTCTGTTGCGTCTTCGAGAATCGAAGAACCGACACGCCAAACCCTTCGCGCTCATGGCCAAGAGTTTGGAAGCCGCCAAATCCTTCGCCGAAGTCAATTCGAAAGAACAGGACCTTCTAACATCCCCCGCACGTCCCATAGTCCTTCTCAACAAAAACAGCATCTACAACCTCTCCGATCAAATCGCGCCCGACCTGCACAACGTCGGTGTCATGCTGCCCTACAGCGGCATGCACTACATGCTCTTCGACGGCATCCCCGACGCCGCCTTTGTAATGACCAGTGCAAATCCCGCGAACCAGCCCATGGTCAAAGACAACGACGAAGCCCTCAAAATCTTGGGGGATAGTGTGGATTATTTCCTGTTTCACAACCGTCAAATCGCCCAGCGATGCGACGACAGCGTAACCCGCGTCCACGGAAGCCGAAACGCGTTTGTGAGGCGATGCCGCGGCTACGCACCTGCACCCATAATGCTTAGACAGACAGCGAAGCATTGCGTTGTTGGTCTCGGCGGGGAACTCAACAACACCAGCTGCGTTCTAAACAGCGACAAGGCGTTCCTGAGCCAGCACATCGGCGATGTCGAAAACGTGGAAACCCGCCGCTTCTTGCAGCAGGCAACTGAACATTTGATTCGGTTAACCAACAGCAAAGTCGAAGCCATTGCATGTGACTTACACCCCAAATTCACCACTACCAACTTAGCGCGCGAACTTGCAGAGAAAAATGGTTGGAAACTCATCCAAGTGCAGCATCATCATGCCCACGTCGCGGCGTTGATGGCTGAGCATTATGTGGACGAAATTGTCGGAATCGCTTGCGACGGGTATGGTTTTGGGGTTGACGGGTCTGCTTGGGGCGGCGAAATCCTCCATTGCACTCGGGGCTCGGCAGGTTTTAGGCGATTGGGTTATTTGGAGCCCCAGCCTCTTTTAGGCGGAGACGTTGCCACCCGTTATCCGCTACGCATCGCCGCAGGGATTCTGAATAAAGAAATCAACGTAGACGATTGGTTAATGCATCAAGCTGACAGTTTTCCTCACGGAGAAACCGAAGCCAATCTTATCCTGAGCCAACTCAAGACGCAAAGTGCACCTAAAACCACGAGTCTGGGTAGAATCCTTGACGCAGCAGCAGCCATTCTCGGAATCTGCTATGAACGCACGTACGAGGGCGAAGCAGCCATGAAGCTGGAGTCCGTAGCCGTCAAAGGCAAAGACGCGTTGGGCTTAGCTTCGGTAATTTGCGGCAAAGCGTTGGATACAACTCAACTGCTAGTGTCGGTTTTTGAAAACAAAGACAAGTTTTCAAAGGCGGATTTAGCGTATTCGGTGCATGCTTATCTGGCAAAAGGATTAGCTGCGTTAGCGGTAGAGAAGGCTGTGGGTTGCGGTGTCGGAACTGTCGGGTTCACGGGCGGCGCAGCTGTCAACGCGCTGCTCGCCAAACTCATGCGCGAAACCGTTGAAGCAGAGGGGCTGCGCTTCTTGGTGCACGAGTCGGTTCCGTCGGGCGACGGCGGTATCTCGCTAGGGCAAGCAGTTGTGGGTGGATTTGGCGGATTTTAGACCAATCTGTTTTTATCGACGGTTACGCCTCGGTTTAGATGTTGACCCTTATGTGTTTGGCTATTCCGGCACGCGTCATAAGCGTCGTGGGCGACAAAGCCCAGGTTGATTTCGGCGAAAAGGTCCTTAGGGAAGTTAACGTGACGCTTGTGGATGCAAAAGTTGGGGAATATGTTTTAGTTCATGCTGGTTACGCTATCCAGGCCATCAGCCAGAAGGAAGCCCAAGAAACGCTCAGTCTCTGGAACGAAGTTTTAGACGCAGGAAAAGAATAGGCGACTCTTCATGGCGGATTCGCAGATTTACCGTGACCCGGAAATGGCAAGGCGAGTATCCGACAAAATCAAAGCCTTAACCCCCAAAACTGGAATCGTCAAAATCTGCCACGTCTGCGGCACCCATGAATGGACCATAAGCCACTTCGGTATCCGTAGCTTGCTGCCAAAAAACATTGAAGTTATCGCTGGACCCGGATGTCCAGTTTGCATTCTCCCCGCCTCGGAAGTTGACGCAGCCATGCAAATGGCAAAAAAAGGGCTCGTCATAACTTGCTTTGGGGATGTCCTGCGGGTTCCAGGCAGCCACGGGTCGCTTCTAGATGCGAAGGCTGGTGGCGCAGACGTTCGCGTGGTCTACAGTACAAGCGACGCCGTTACGATGGCGCAAGTTGAGCCGCAGAAGGAATTCGTGTTTTTCGCCGTGGGCTTCGAGACAACGGCGCCTTCAACAGCCATCGAAGTCCAGCGCAAAGCGGCAGAAAACCTGAGTTTTCTAATTTCTCATCGTATTGTGCCGCCGGCTATGGAGTTGCTAGCCAAAATGGACGACCTAGAACTCAACGGTTTCATTGCGCCAGGTCACGTCAGCACAATAATCGGTCTCGCTCCGTACTCGGTTTTCCCAGAAAAATACCATTTACCCACAGTCGTCGCAGGTTTTGAACCGCTAGATCTCCTCTTCGCCGTCTACATGATTTTGAAGCAAATAAGCGAAGGCAAACCAAAGCTGGAAAACGAGTACTCCCGCGGCGTCCAGTGGGAAGGCAACGTAAAGGCGCAGCGGCTAATCAGCGAAACTTTTGATGTGGTTGACGGTAAATGGCGGGGCTTGGGTGTTATTCCGAAATCGACGCTGGCACTAAAGCAGCCCTACGCTGGTTACGACGCTATCCGCAAGCACAATATCCAAATTCAAGATGGCATTGACTCGCAACCCGGCTGCAGATGCCACCTTGTCGTCGTAGGCAAAATCAAACCCGACGCCTGCCCCTTGTTCCTTCGAAAATGCACACCACAAAACCCCGTTGGTGCATGTATGGTCAGCATGGAAGGCACTTGTCGGGTTTGGGCAAAAACAGCCAACGTTCCCAACACCAAATAATTTTTGGGTTGAGGAACCGTAAGCTCTTTATGTCCTAAGTTATGTTCTTTCAGAGCAGAACCCATTTGAGCCTTCGTAGCCTAGCCCGGTGGGGCGTTACCTTGGTAAGGTAATGGTCGCGGGTCCAAATCCCGCCGAAGGCTCCAATT
>JADGNF010000004.1 GCA_017883615.1 Candidatus Bathyarchaeota archaeon | reverse complement strand
TACGAGAAACTGGGCTCTTCCAAAATAATGTGGGTTAACCAACCTGAGGCAAGAGGCTTTGGCAACGCGGTTTTGACAGCTCAGCCCTTCGTGCAAAACGAGCCCTGCCTTGTCCATGCGGGAGATAGCGCCATCATATCAAAAAACATGGACTACATCAAAAAATTGCTCGAAGCATACAAACGGCTAAACGCAGATGCAGCCTTCATCGCCCTGGAAATTGAGAAACCTAAGCAGTATGGAATCGTGGAAGGAAGCGAAGTTGAACCCGGAATCTTCAAAGTAAAACGCCTCGTTGAAAAACCGGAAAACCCTGCAACGAAACTGGCGATTATGGCGATGTACGCGTTTAACCCCATCATATTCAAAGCCTTAGAGGAGACAAAACCGGGCAAAAACGGAGAAATCCAACTAACTGACGCCATCCAAAAACTCGTCGACTGGAACTCAAAAGTGTACGCGATTAGGCTGGACAAAAGCTATTCTCACTTGGATATCGGCAGCCCCGAAAGGTACTGGGAAGCGTTAGATTTGTCCTATAGGCAGTTTTGTAAGAGGCAAACAAAATGATCGATAACATAGTCTTTGAAGACATTGAAACAATAAAGAGCAACCTTAAGGGAGATTTTTTTGCAGGAAAAAAAGTGCTGGTCACGGGTGGCGCTGGGTTCATCGGCAGCTGGCTCTGCGACGTTCTCTTAAGCCTTGGCTCAGAAGTCATTGTTGTGGATGACTTTTCCACAGGAAGAACGAGGAACATTGAACATCTGATGCAAAACCCCAAGTTTAAGCTTGTAAAATCGGACGTCTGCAAATTTCAAGAAAAAGAAAAACTCGACCTAATACTCCATATGGCAGGCCACGCGTCCCCAGACGAATATATGGCTCATCCAATTGAAACCCTGCAAACCAGCGCAGACGGTACAAGAAACATGGCGGAACTTGCCCGAAAAAATGACGCCACACTACTTTTCGCCTCAACTTCAGAAGTTTACGGCGACGCCGAAATCGTCCCAACTCCAGAAACTTACTGGGGAAAAGTCAACCCCATCGGCCCAAGGTCATGTTACGATGAGGGGAAACGGTTTGCCGAAGCCCTTCTGATGGCTTATTGTAAGCAGTGTGGGTTGAACGTGAGAGTCCCAAGAATCTTCAACTCGTACGGACCGCGCTTAAGAGAAGATGGACTATATGGCAGGGCAATGTCACGATTCATCCTCCAGGCACTGACTAACCAGCCAATAACGGTGTACGGGGACGGAAAACAAACCCGATCATTCTGCTACATAACAGACACTGTAACCGGGCTGATGTTGCTGACCGCAAGCTCCAAGGCCAAAGGAGAAGTCGTAAACATTGGCAACACCCAAGAAGTAAGCGTCCTAGAACTGGCAAAAAAAATCAAGAAAATCACAAAATGCAAATCAGAAATAGAGTTTCATCCACTACCAAAAGACGACCCAAAAAGACGTCGACCAGATACAACCAAACTGGAGAAAATCGCGCTATGGAAACCAAGTGTTAATTTTGAAAAAGGGCTCAAAAGAACTATCGTTTGGTTTTCGGGTAAGAAATACTAGTAATAGTAAATTGTTATTGTTAACGTCGGATAATTTTCTGTTGACCTTAAACAGAAGTCCATATGTTTGGGTTAATACATTGCAAATAAATCATTAGCTACTTCAAGTGAGGAGTACAAAAATATGTATTCAAACATTGAATAGACGAGGGTTATTCCTTCAGCTCTCTACGACCAAATAATGAAACAGATGCCCATTGCGACAGTTGAACAGTTATAGAAATTAACGGTGCGTTGCTTTTTTGAGAAGGAAAAATATGCCAGCTATTGGACAATGGTGGTTTCCAGGCGGCAGATTAAAAAAGGAGAATCTCTTGAAGAGACGTTAAGCCGGGAAATCACAGAAGAAACGGGTCTTGAACTAGTTTCATCCAAACTTATCAATGTATATTCAAGGGTCTTCCCCGAGAGACATGATATAACTATCGTCTATCTTTGCGGATGTATAGAGTTCAAAATTATTCTCAACGATGAACATTCCGAATTTGACCTCTTTAACGATATTCCTGATGGATTGCATCCTTATCTCTTAGAAACCATAAAAGACTATCAAGGGGAAGAAGCATCTTCTGAAAACTAATTACCAATGACTATGCCCTTTTCTAAAGTGAATTATCGCGCATGCTTTGCTAGCAATCTGGAAGTATCTGAAACTGGATTAGTAGACGCAATAGATCAATCGTCAATTTCTTTACTTGTCTTTTGATACCATTCAATCGTTTTTTGTAATCCATCAACCAAATTTGTCTTTGCCTCAAAATCGAACTCAATCTTTGCCCTCGTGGTATCGAGGCACCTTCGAGGTTGTCCATCTGGTTTTGATGTATCCCAGACTACTTCCCCTTTGAATCCCGTAATGTCAGCGATTGTTTTCACTAGCTGACTGATTGTTACCTCTTTTCCGGAGCCAAGGTTAACGGGAGCACGCTTATTATATTTCTCAGTTGATGCAATAATTCCTTCAGCTGCATCTTCTACATAGAGGAATTCTCTGGAAGCTTTTCCTGTCCCCCAGATGATTACTTGTTTTTCGTCTCTACCAATTGCCTCTGTGAATTTTCTTACGAGAGCAGGGATAACGTGAGAAGAGTCTAGATCAAAGTTGTCGCCGGGACCATAGAGATTTACAGGAAGCAAATATATAATATTCATTCCATATTGTTCCCGGTAGGCTTGAGCCATTACAAGAAGCGCTTTCTTGGCAATGCCATAAGGCGCATTTGTTTCCTCTGGGTACCCATTCCAAAGATCATCTTCTTTGAATGGAGTGGGCGTAAATTTGGGATAGGCGCAAACCGTTCCAACTTGAACAAATTTTTCTATTTTTGCCATTCTGGCAGCTTCGATAAGTTGGACGCCCATCATGATATTGTCATAAAATAAGGTGCCTGGATATTTTTGATTAAAACCTATGCCACCTACGCGTGCAGCAAGATGAATAATTACATCAATATTCTCCACGGCTTTTCTACAATTATCCCAAATTCGCAGATCGGAGCTTTCCTTTCTGGGAATAACAATTTGATCTTTGGAAACTGCTCGCTTTTCAAGCAGATTTTCAACAATATGTGTACCTAAGAAGCCTGCCCCACCAGTCAACAATATTTTCTTACCTGTCCAAAAGTTGGTCAATCTGTCTTCCACCACCGATTTGGAAACTGCTTCCTCAAAAATTCATCGCCCTCACCTATTGTTGCTAATCCTGCTCTTCTCAAATCAGCGTCAACCATAATTTTTACTAATTCGCTAAACCGAATCTTAGGCGCCCAACCAATAGTCTTCTTAATCTTCCTTGAATCAGCAACCAGATCTTCAGTTTCAGTAGGTCTGAAATACTTCGGGTCGGTTCTCACATACTGATCCCACTTCAAGCCAACATAGGAGAAAGCTTGGTCCACAAACTCGCGCACAGAATGCTGCTCTCCAGTCCCCACGACATAATCGTCAGCCGTCTCTTGTTGCAAAATCTTCCACATTACTTCAACATACTCGGGTGCAAATCCCCAGTCGCGTTTCGGCTCTAAGTTTCCAAGATACAAATATTGCTGTTTCTTGGCGATAATACTAGCTATAGCCATCGTAATCTTTCGGGTAACAAATATCTCGCCTCTGCGCGGCGATTCATGATTAAAAAGAATGCCATTACAGGCAAACAATCCATACCCGAGGCGGTAATTCTTTGCCATCCAATAAGCATAAACTTTTGCTACTGCATAAGGACTTGTTGGACTAAACGCGCTCTCTTCATTTTGAGGTGAAGCAGTTCTACCGAACATTTCACTGCTGGAAGCCTGATAGAATTTTGTTTCATTTCCACTCCGTCTAATTGATTCCAAAAGTCTAACAGTTCCGAGACCAGTAACGTTTCCAGTATACTCAGGCATATTAAAACTAACTTTAACGTGGCTTTGTGCAGCAAGATGGTAGACTTCATCTGGTTTTATGTTGTACAAAATGTTGGAGGTTTGCTCCGAATCAGACAAATCCCCATAGTGAAGAAAAAGGCGTGCATTGGGCTCATGAGGATCAACATAAATGTGGTCAATTCTACCAGTATTAAAAGTGCTCGCCCGTCGAATTATTCCATGAACTTCATAGTCTTTTGACAAAAGAAACTCGGTTAAGTATGAACCATCTTGACCTGTAATTCCTGTAACAAACGCCCTCTTCAAATTGCAACCCTTCTTTACTACTATCTAAACCGAATTTATTAAACTATTGAAATCGGGATAATTTATAAGCTTTCTATGCAAATGCTCAATTTTGAATACTTATCTGAGCATTGATGACTCTGAAGTGCTTTCATCGAACCAAAAAGAATCGGTCTTGTATTTAAAAAATGGCAAATTCATTGCAATAAAGGCTCGAATCTAATTCAACTTGCAGATGTACTATCTAAAAGAAAGACAAACTCGAAAATGCATACCAGTTTGAGTTCTTAATTCATTTCTTTCGATTTTGAAAATCTGCCTTTTTTGAAATTGGAGAAGACATATCCAAGATAACCGCAATACTTTTCTTTCCTCCCTGACATATTAGGTTGAACCGTAGTAACAATTTCGATTGGTGGCAGTTGGGACACACATGAAAGGCGATAATGTAAAAGTAGTCTTGCTTTGCGGGGGAAAAGGAACACGTCTAAGAGAAGAGACGGCCTTCAAACCAAAATGTTTGGTAGAAATCGGTGGAAAACCAATCTTATGGCACATTATGAAGATTTACTCTCATTACGGCTTCAAGAACTTCGTTATTTGCTTAGGGTACAAAGGAGACATGATAAGAGAATACTTCCAAAATTACAGCCTCTACAGTAATGACACTACAATTAGATTAGCTAAAAAAGAAGTTCAATTCGAGAACCACACATCCGAAGACTGGAACATTACTCTTGCAGAAACGGGTGAAGAAACAAATACGGGCGGGAGAATAAACAAAATAGAAAAATATATTGACACCGACTACTTCTTAGCGACCTACGGAGACGGTGTGGCTGACATAAATATTTTAAAACTCATTCAATATCACATCGAAAACAATAAAATTGCAACCTTAACTGGATTGCATCCGACATCGAAATATGGAATTTTAGATATCGACGACAAAGGAACAGTCACATATTTCCGAGAAAAACCGACCCTGAAAGAATGGGTTTCGGGAGGATTTTTCGTATTCAATAAGAAGATATTCAACTATCTCAGCGAAGATTGCATCCTAGAAAGACAACCATTCGAAAATCTTGTGAAAGATAAAGAAATGAACGTTTACAAACATGAGGGATTCTGGGGGTCGATGGATACATACAAGGATTTAGAGTATCTCAACGAGGTGTGGCAAAAAGAAAAGAAGTGGAAGATATGGTAAGTGAAATAAATGGACAATAAAAGCAATTTTTGGACTGAACAAAATGTATTAGTAACGGGAGCATCAGGCTTTCTTGGAAGTTATCTAACAGAAAGATTAGTCAAATCAGGTGCAAACGTCGTAGGAATTGTTAGAGATAATGTTCCAAAATCAAAACTATTTGAAGAAAGCATTTACACCAAAATGATCTCGGTAAGAGGAGATGTCCGAGATTATTTTCTTATAGAGCGAGTTTTAAACGAATATGAGATAGAAACGGTATTCCATCTTGCAGCTCAAACAATAGTTCAAGTAGCTAATAGGTCGCCAATATCTACGTTCGAAACAAACATGAAGGGAACGTGGAACGTCTTAGAGGCAACTCGAAAATCAGAGACTGTCAAAAGAATGGTTGCAGCATCAACCGACAAGGCCTATGGAGAAAAGAAGCATTTACCATATTTTGAAACTGACGCTCTTAACGCTACTCACCCTTATGACCTTTCCAAGGCAGCTACAGATTTACTATGTCAAGGATACGCGGCAACCTATAAACTACCCGTTGGCATAACAAGATGCGGAAATCTCTATGGCGGGGGAGATCTAAATTTTAACAGAATCGTACCCCAAACAATGAGACATCTCCACTCTAATGAGAATCCAATTATTCGGAGCGATGGAACGTTTCTGAGAGACTACTTCTACGTTGATGACGCAGTAGATGCTTACATCGTTTTCGCGGAGAAATTTTTGGAAAAGAAGCTCGAAGGAGAAGCATTCAACTTTGGAACTGAAAATCCTATCAGCGTAATAAGCTTGGTCAATAAAATGATAAAAATAGCTGGCAAAGAACATTTGAAGCCAATTATCTCAAACACAGCAACAGGAGAAATTAAAGATCAGTATTTATCCACCAAAAAAGCCAGAGATATTCTGAATTGGAAACCAAAGCATACGCTCGATGAAGGACTAAGAAAGACCTACCTATGGTACGAAAAATGGTTCCAAAAATATCAGAATCACCAAGCTAAGTGACGAAAATGCAAGAAGACCATCAAAATTATCTGAAAGACAAAAGAATACTCATAACAGGAGGATTGGGGTTTGTCGGAGTTAATCTGACAAAAAAACTAATGTCGATGGGCATTAAACCGATATTAATGGATTTTAAGCCAGACCTAAAAAAATTGGACAAAAATTACATACCCTTTAATCTTGAGTCTTTAGAGTATTACAACATTGACATCAGAGATAGTGATAAGGTCGCAGAGACAGTCAAAAATATTGCGCCGAACTTTGTCATACATCTTGCAGGTATGACTAATTTAGAAAAAACCTTTGAAACCGCCAGTTTAGCTATAGACATAAATCTAAAGGGTTCGTTAGCCCTGCTAAAAGGATCAGAAAAAGCAAAAGTTGACAATTTCGTTTTTCTAAGCACAAGCGACATATACGGAGGAGTTAATCCCCCTTTCAGAGAAGATCAACTAGCCCAACCAGCCTCGCCTTATTCAGCAAGCAAAGCAGCAACTGAGATGTTCCTATACATGTTCTACAATGTATATGGCACCAGGGTAACAATCTTGCGAAGTTTCAACTTGTATGGCATGTACCAACCTTCAGAAAGAGTCATACCCTACATAATCATTAAACTCCTAAACAATGAAGAAGTTCCGCTAACTAAAGGCGAACAAAAACGAGAATTTAATTACGTGGACGACTTGTTGGATGCCATATTACGGTCGCTAAATTCTAATAAAAGCATTGGCAAAACACTTAACATAGGTTGCGGCATCTCCATAAGCATAAAAGATGTTGCAATGCTTATAGCGAAAAAATTGGACAGAATTGACAACCTGAAGTTAGGAGCTTTAGATTACAGGAAAAATGAAATATGGGATATGTATTGCGATAACTCGCTTGCTCGGGATACTTTAAACTGGGAACCAAAAGTCTCCCTTGAAGAAGGCTTGGAAAAGACGATACAATGGTATAGGGGTATACAGTGACCAAAATATTAGATCTAGATAATCATCCACTAGTTTCAGTAATAATACCCACTTTTAACTGCGAAAAACAGTTGCCCTTGTGTTTAGAATCTCTAAAGAACCAAACTTACGATAACATAGAGCTAATTATTGCCGATGGGTACTCTAAAGATAAGACAGTTGAAATTGGAGCCAAGTACGGTGCAAGAATAGTACAGGAAAAAAGCCCTTTTACGCGTAGGAGAAATTTAGGTTCAACTAAAGCCAACGGAGAAATTCTTTATCACATGGATTCAGACATGATACTGCCTAAAGAATTAATAGAAAACGCAGTTAAGAAAATAGTTGAAGGATATGATGGAATAGTTATCCCCCAGCGATTTGCAGGGGAAGGTTTTTTTGGCAAAAGCAAAGAACTTGAAGTTTTGAGCAGTACGAATGATGATAACCTAAAAATTTGCAGATTCATGAGAAAAAAAGTCTTTGATTCTATCGGAGGATATGACGAAGAGTTAGAAGCAGGCGAGGATTGGGACATAACCCAAAGAATCGAAGAAAACTTTCGACTCAAAAGAATAAATGTTTATGTTATTCACGGGTGGGGAAACTATGACTTGGGCAAATGGATTAGGAAAACCTACAGCTACGGAAAGACAGTAAAAAAATACCAGATTAAACATGAGAAATATTCGAAATATCAATGGAGCCCGCTTAGATTTTTGCTATTGGATTATTCGACCTTAAAAAAAGACCCACTTCATGCATGTGGCATTATTTTCATTAAATGCTGTGAATTCACCTCAGGATTCATTGGGTTAATGCTTGATGCGGATTAGTTCATGCAAATTTGTCGAATAGTAAACTAATTTCCGCTTACTTGTTGATAAGACCCAGATGGACCCATGTACTTTTTTGAATTTTATAGCTTATTCTTAACACGCCGAGTTTAGCTGAACCTAACATAATCTTTTGTCTGAGTACAGTTTGGATAACAAAGAGAGTATTTCTTTTTCAGAGCCCAAATGAGCACTGTCTGAAGAACACACTACATTGTCGGGTGTTGATTTTACGGCATCTTTCAACCTTTCGGTATGAGGATTAATTATGTAATATTTCGCGGTTTCAATTACATTTGTTGCTTCGGAAGACGTCATGAGTTCTTCATGCACTTTTTCGCCAAGGTTTGCTCCAACCTTGATAATCTTGACTGAATTAGGGTCTTTGCCATGAAGCGCGGCAAAAAATCCCCGGCACGCTTCAATAAGCGTCTCCACTTTAACAGCATCCATTTTCAACACAAAAATTTCGCCCGAATTGGCCAACTCAGCGGCTTTGAGGACAAGTTTAGCTGCGTCAGATGGTAACATAATGAATCTAGTCATTTCAGGGTTTGTTACCGTCAATGGGCATCCTTCTTTCACCTGTTTGTCGAAAATTAGAACAGCAGAACCTCTGCTTCCAATAACGTTGCCAAATCTGACAACCGAAAAAATCGGTTTATTCGTTGATTTACTTGCGCTGATAATGAGTCGTTCGCCAAGCAATTTTGTTGTACCTAGAACGCTAATTGGGTTGACCGACTTATCAGTACTTATAAACACAAATTTTTTAATCCCATATTTAATTGCGCAGTCTGCAACTATCTGGGTGCCTAGCACATTAGTAGAAATAGCCTCGTACGGATTTCCTTCACAAAAATCTACATGCTTTCGCGCAGCAGCATGGAAAACATAATCACAATCTTTGAGTACGGATTCAACACTGCGAATATCCGTTACATCGCCTAGTTTATACAATACTTCAGGATGCTCACGTAAAAGAGTCCTAGCCTCAAAAAGGCCATTCTCGTCGTTATCAAACAGAAGAATTTTTTTAGGTTTATGATTGAGAAGAGTTTTGGCGAGCTCCAAACCTATTGAACCTGTTCCCCCGGTTACCAATATTGTCGAATCTGTATAAACAGAGTTTTTGAATTCAGCCAATGCCATGCCCTCTTCTCCTAAAGTGAATAACTCAATATTTAACTTTATGCACTTCGAGAGATTGCAACCCCAATATCTCGATTCCTGATAATTAATTCTGTTACTTCAAAAGGAAAAAGCTTATTGACTATTGACTAACTCATCCTAAAGCAATTGCGAAGACAGATAAATAAACCATCATACTTTTATTTCCCAAATCTGCTTTCTGTTATTATGAACGCCAAAAAACTGCTATCGTTTACCAACGCAAGAATCATGTTGAATCAGCCATCAACGATTTCTGCTTTTTTCCGGGGAGGCAAAATTGAGGCTTATCGAGAAGTCATACGAAAACTCTTGGTAAATCTATCGGAATGCAAATCAGAAGAGATAAGTGAGTTATTAGAAAATTCAAAGATAAGATCTTCAGCAGTTTTTCCCAAAAAAATGGCTTTCCTTAGGACCGACAGCGAATTTACCAATATTCTAATGTTGTACTACCTTATTCGCAAAGAGAAACCACAGCTAATCATTGAAACTGGTGTGTGGACAGGGAAAACAAGTTGGACCATTCTGCAAGCAATAGCAGATAACGGTTCGGGTCATCTTATTTCAATTGATTTGGGAGTCAAAACCAGTTGCACTTCAAAGTTACCCGTGCCTGAAATAGGAGGGTTTGTACCAAAACAACTACGCAACTATTGGACACTGAAGATCGGCGACGCAGCGAAACTTGTCCCAACCCTACTGAAAGAGTGTGGGCCAATAGACATGTTTTATCACGATAGCGACCATAGTTACGAACATATGAAATTTGAATTCACCAACGCCTTTCAGTATGTCAAAAACAATGGGATAATAGGCAGTGACGATATCAACATGAATAAAGCATGGATGGATTTTAGTCCGTCGCTTAGAGACCATTTCGAAATTGACAACTTATTTGGTTATGGACATAAATAAATGGAAATAAATTAGGACATCAAGAACCCAAAGGTTTTACCTCAATACTGAACTATTTAGCGCCCTGAACCCTATTTTTTTGGAAGAGTTTTTGTTTAATAACATTATCTGCCAAGCATTAAATTAGGCGGAATGTTGAACCATTTAAGATTATTTTAGGCAAAGACCATAAAAATTTCTGCTTTGTCATTTGAAGAACAATTTTTTGAGATGAAAATCAATATTAACGTTAAATGTGAAAATACATTAGTTGGAATTTCAATAGCTGCACTCTGGGAGCACAAAAACATTGAATATTCATGTTGCAACAAAAGATGAATTGTCCGTTGACGTTTTGGGTAGTTTTCTCAGTAAAAACAGATTTCTCCCATATGCCGAATATGGCATCCCTCTCGATAATTTAGTAAACTACGTAATTGGAGATTTGCGCGATTCTGAAGAAAAAGGGGCCTCGGTTCTTTTAGCTGAAGAAAACAACACCGTTCTCGGAATACTTTCTGTTGTAAAATCAAAATGGGATTCTAATCACTTTGGAACAGAAATCGCCAACATACGGTACCTATTCACATTAGGAGATTATTTAGAAAAAAAACAACACACAAAAGAGTTACTATCACATTTATCAAGACTCTCAGGATTTAGCCTTTTGATTACGAGAACACATACCGAAGACACGCCGCTCATTCACGCGCTCGAAGACAGTTCTTTTCAATTAATGGACACGTTAGTTACGCACTATTTTGATTTCAAGAATAAAGTAGTTGATTTCAAGGAAACCTGCAAAATCGAACTATTAAAGGACGAGATACCTGAATTGAAGAAGATTGCCAGAACAAGTTTCTCGGAAGCTAAGGTCGCAACCGATCATTTTCATGCAGATCGCCGTTTAGATGAAGCAAAAAGCGATGCCTTATATGAACATTGGATAGAAGAGGCTAGCAAAGATAAAGAAAGCATCGTATTAGTTGCGAAAATCAATGACCACCCAGTAGGATTCACCACCAGCGGATTAAATCATCGACTAAACAGCTACACGAGCAAAAAAATAGGCACACTCATACTGTCTGCAGTTTCTCCAGAATACCGGAACGCTCAAATTTACACAAGCATGATAAACGCGACATTAAGATGGTTTTCGGACAAGGCAGATATTGCAGAGCTTGGAACTCAAATTGGAAATTATCCCGTTCAAAGAGTTTGGCCAAAATTAGGCACCAAGATTGTCCGTTCTCAAAATACATGGCACAAATGGATGTAACTATCTAATATCTGCATTTTTCGATATTAGACGTTAGCGATTTAAGAGATTACCATCAATCTGATCGCCAGTCTCTCTTCTCTCAAACAAGCGTTTGCAACCGGTAGCGTAAACTCAAGCTTCCAGAACATTTATATCTAAATCGAAGCAAAATACAATCATGGAAATTGGGAAAAAAATAAGCGAAATAGAGATTGGCGACAAAGCTAATTTCGCGAAGACGATAACAGAAGTTGACATATATTTCTATGGTGGGGTCTCTGGAGACTTCAACCCACTACATATGAATGAAGAGTATGCGAAGAAGACTAAATTTGGGCGAAGAATTGCTCATGGCCCAATCTCAATAGCGTTAGTTGCAACCGTTTTTGGAACGAAGTTGCCAGGTTTAGGAACGTTGGCTAGAGAGATTAATGCTCAATTCAAAGCTCCAGTGTTTATCGGCGATACCATAACAGCTCAAGTGGAAGTCATGGAAAAGAATGTTGAAAAGAACATCGTGAAACTGAAATTCACATGCACCAACCAGAACGGCACCGTAGTAACTGAAGGAACAGGATTTATGATGCCACCTCTCGAAAAGTTTAAAGAATTATGATCGAACATATTCCTAATGGAGATATAAAGAACTCTCAGTCTAGTTGATTCAAGCAAAAATGTTTTGTGGCGCGTTCACAAAACCGGCTTTACTCATTTCTTAAAAATGGAAACCAGAAGAAGAAAAAAGCGTCTTCCAAACCGACTTAATTCCCAAGAGTATCCAAACTAAAAATAGAAACTTACGTGGAGTACTTGTGCTTAAGTTTCTTTGAGCGCGTCCAGATTCGAATTGTTGAATAACCCAATACGACGCACACAGTCAATCCCGCTATTACTGAAATGGCCAGCCCCAATACAAAGTTGGCTTGTGGCTCAAAGTACAGCAACAAACTGAAGTCGTAAGTCCCATCATTTTTCTGGGTTATTATGTGCCGATTGGATAGTTCAGTTAAGTTCACATACCAGCTATTCGCGAATCCGTTCAGGAGGAAGTGTGAATCATCCAAAACTGAAGTAGCGCCTAAAGCAGTGAGATCATTTGAATCCGGAAAAGGATTACTGGCTTGCTTCAATTCTACGCTTCCCGCATAATCTCGGGCAGGTTCGGCATTTGTTAACATTTTTGTAGGCACTCCATATAATTTCCAACCCGCTTGATAACTTTCAAGGAAGTTCAAGAAGAATGATGATGAAGCATTTTCCACATTAATGAGCAGCTGCCCTGGTTGGATTTGACGAAAAACTATCGGTGGCGCCGGAGAATTATTCTGAAGTATATCTGATGAAACTAAAGCTACATCCAAATCTGTGGTGGCTATTTTAACGTTAAGTGCTTTAGCAATATTCTGTCTAAAGTTAGCATCAAGACCGTTAGATGTTAAGAGTTGCTCAAGGCTACCATAAGTGTAGGCTCCGAAGCCGAGTTCAACTATCCATGTCCCATTATTCAGTCGATGTACAGGCTTATTCTGAACAATAATGTTTGCGGGCAACTTGTCTTCCGTAACTCCATCAGGTAAAGTAAGAGTCACTTGTGAGGGGATATCTGAACGGATTACGAGTTCACCAGCATCAAGATTAACGCTGCCGATCTTAAACCAACCGTTTCCTAACGAGCCGAGCTCGCTGATTACTACTGTTTGGTTCCCAAAAGCCAACTGCTTACCAGAGTAAGCATTCGCAGTTTCGTTTGCAGTCGATGCGACATTATCCAACTTTAGTAAGATGTCAAAAGTCCCAGGATTTTGAATGTTATCAACATAATAGATTGAATTATAGTCCGAAACTATTTTTCCCAGTTCCAGTAGAGTATTATTAAGCTGGGATATGAGAGCTGCGTTCGGAGTAACAGTATACTGAGTTTCTATATTCAAATTATTTTGGATTTCGGTGTAGTACTGATTAGCAATTATTGGAACGTATATTTCTGCGCTCCCAGTATTAGTGCTTCCACTAACATAGTCGTAAGAAGTGTTATAGTTGGACAAAGAAGCGAGAACTGACAGGCGGGAAGACACGTAAGCATCACCGAGAAATGTGCTGTAATCATTCGTGGTGTAGACATTTGCTGGAGAATTTGCATAAACCAAAGGTAGATAGTTGTTCACGTCGTATATAGTTACGTTTCCGAAGGTTTTGGGGTTGCCTATGAAGCCAAGGCTATTTAGCGAGCTGAAGAGATCGTCGTATCTCTGCCAATCAAGCGAATTCAGTTGATAGGCATACCCGCCTGCCGCGTCATTTCTAAGCATTATCTGACCGTCGTTTGCTTTCTGCAGTAAATAGTTAAAGTACTTGACTCCTTCGAGGTTAATTGTTGCATTTGGACTTGTGTTATCTGCATAAAGCAATGTTCCCCCAACAACAGGCGCCGATGAAATATCAGACCGGAAAAGGACGTCATCTTGTATTGCACCAATAACTCTATCGCCATATAAGTCGCTGCCCATGTATGATCGTTCAAGCACAGGTTTATCTAAGTTAACGCCATCGAATGTTATTCCAAAATATCCCCAAGAATAACGATTTGTATATTCAACCGAGGGAAGCCCTAAAATCTTGTATGATGCGGGGTTTGCCTTAACGTAATCTGCAAGTTGTTGATAATATGGGGGGATGTTGAAGAAACCCAGTGGAACTAGAAGCTGGCCAGAGTAGGCGGGATAAGCGTCAATTACCAACGCAGTCAACAGTACAACAGCTACCGCCTTTTTGAATACTGATTTCTTTTTAACAGACAAGAGAAATGTTGAAAACGAATTAGGTAAGGAAAACTTACCAATTGAGGACTTGAATTGAGAGATCTCCTTCATTGAAGGAAGAATTCTTGAAAACGTATAAGCCCCCATGATACTCAAGGAGTAGGCCAAAGCGGGCGCTATTTTATCGTAAGGCGTCCTAAATATTGCGAACTGAGACACATGTGTCATCAACCAAAGGAACAAAGACCCGAAAGGTTCCCTTACGCCCTTCATCAAGAAAAAGAACAGAACAGAAACCAATCCCAAGAACAAGAGCCGACGACTCAATAGCTTTGATTCTTTGAATAGCAAAGCCCCAAAGGCAACTATTGGAAGCATGAAACTGCTAAACACAAACGCAGCGTTGTATGTAAACAAAGTATAATACGGGTAGCCTAATCGCCCAACAAACCCGGGCATTTGTATCGCAAGATTCCAATTACCTGTTCCGATTAACCTAAATCCGTAAAGCAGACTTGAAAAATCTCTGTTCTGCAGATTTAGAGTAAATACGGACATTGTATAGGTCTTGGCTAAACCTGCTATTTGGAAAGCATCACTAAAGACAACGTGAATGACGGACCAGATCATAGGGAGAGATACTAAAAAGAAAACAAGAGCAGCTATGAGAACCTTGATAGAATCTTGCCGTTTGTTGCGGCTCTCAACTAAAAGGTAATATAGAACGTATAAGCCACCAAACGCCATTGGAGCGAGAGCAGAAGGCAGACCAATGAATGCCCCTAAATTGAGGTAGCATAATACTAGGAACATAAGCCAAAAACGTTTTTTGCCAGTTTGCAAAATGAGGATAACGCTTGCAGCAATTAGTGAACTCATTATCCAAGGCCAAACTTGGAGAAAAAGAGGAGAAAGTATTCTTATGTACATAAGAAAGCTGGTGGCAAAAAGTAGACCTGCGAAGAAAGCAACTAATTTTCGTCTCGAATCCCGGTAAAAGATGGAATATGCTAAAACAGAGACTGATAATCCAGGTAATACGAAGAGCAACAGATTATTGATGAAGTTAATCTGAAGGGCACCAAATCCAATGGCTGATAGGAAAGAGAAAAAAGCCAAGGGAATGGCGTAACCTGCTTCTGTTCCTAGTTCTACCCCAAATCCTCGACATTGTTGCCACATCGAGAATCTCTTCAGTAGTTCTTGCCAGGGGTGCAATTCAATATTACTTATGTCGGTAAAGGCGTAGAATCGACCATATCCAAAGTTAACAATGAAGAAGAAGATCAGAATAAGAGCAAGCAAAATAAACCAAAAATATTCACGAATAATCTTTTTAAAGAAACTAGTCAGTGAACGCAAATTTGTGTCCAAATTAGCCATCGTCAAGCACTTCATGATGAGCATTCACTACTTGAGGCTATTACCTCATTTATAGCCCCATCAAAGATGTTATTCCAATCAAATTGTTTAGAATACTTGAAAGCATTATTCCGATACTCTTCTAATAGCGATTTATTTGAAAGCAGAGTTATAATCGCATTTGTCATCTCATCGGTATCATACTTGATGACCATCCCGCATCGTTGCCTCTGGATATCGTATGCGTTGTATGGAACATCAGTCAAAATAACGGGCAGGGCTGAGGCCAAATAGGTTTTTATTTTCGCAGGATCAGCATAGCGGGTCCAAGTATCAGTCTTCATATCATATGGAGCAACCGCACAAGCGCAACCTGAGGACAGCTGCTCCATTTCTTCATCGCTCTTGTATCCTGCGAACTGAACACAATCTTCGACTCCAAGTTCTTTCGCCAAACATCTTAGTGTAGTCTCGTAATTGCCCTTGCCAATGATCAAGAACTCAAAATCAGATATCGTTTTTCTTATTTCAGGTATTGCTTTAAGAACTAATTGAACGCCCTGTTTTTCAAGCAAATGGCCAACGAAAAGCACTCTGTGCTTGTGAATTTTTTCAATGGGCAATTTCACTCTGCGACTTGTCCAGATTCCTATCGGCACAATTCGTTGCTGCCGTTTTGATTTGATCCCATACATTTTCTCTCTTAATTTTTCAACTCTGGGCGAAATGTTCCAAGCATAATCACATCTCTTGAGAACATAACGATTTTCCTGAAAATAGATTATGTTCTTCCACCCTTCTCTGAAACGCGAGTTAGGAACAAAATCGCCCGCCCAAAACACTGTTTTGCCTACTCTGAGGAGGTTTTTCAGAATTATCCCAGGTAATGCATCGAATCCGCAAAGGCCAATTGAGACATCCCAACTTTTTCCTGTTCGCAATATGCTATACGTCGCAAAGAGGAAATCTTTAATCATAACAAAGGGTTCAGGCATATCCCGAAAGTCTCTGCTCATCCACCTTTTCACGATTACGCCATTTCGGTGTTCTTCGCAAAACGACCTTCTATTGGGACAATCAGCGAAATCATGCCACACAAACAACACTCTTTCAAAACGCTTATCCAGATATTCTACTAAATCGTCTTGGGTGGAAGCTGTGAATTTGTGTGTGACAACGATGAAGCTTTTTGCAATCATGATTAACGGGCTCGCCTAGTTTTCTGGACTGAACCGTCTACCCAGAATTTGAGTCTCAACTTGAATGTCAGTATAAATAGATTTGCAATAGTTTGTAGCAATTTTACTTTGCTCTTTCTTCCAGGAGGATCTTTCACCCGCACTGGAACTTCTTTGATTGACATATTCGCTCTGTCAGCAAGAAGCATTAACTCAGTATTGAAGAACCAGCCGTCGCTTGATAAGTGCGGCGACAACACTGAGAACGCCTCTCGTCTCACAGCCTTTATTCCACAGATATCACTGTATTCATATGAAAAAAGCAGCTTAATCCAATAATGGAAGACTATGGAAAGGTATCTCCTAAGGGGTTTAGCATCGGTGAATGATCCGACCGCAAAACGGGACCCAAAGCAAACATCGTAGCCCTCTTGAGCCGCCTGGATTACACGTTTTATGTCATCAAAATCAAAAGGAAGATCACCATCTACATGGCATTGAACATCTGCCCGGCTACTATCCCATGCTGTCTTGAGCGCTATACCAACCCCTTTGCGATCTATTCTAAGGTACTTGACTTCGGAATATGATTCAGCAAGTTTCTGGCCTATACTCGGTGTTTGATCTGTCGAAAAATTGTCGGCAATAACAATTTCCCATTTACATTTGAAAGCCGATTTCATGTAAGATCGGAGCCTTAGAACATTTGATTCCAAAACTGATTCTTCATTATAAATTGGAAGTACAATCGACAAGGTTCCTTCGCAGATATTTTCCTGAGACGATAACATCGATTCAAAATCTTCTCTACAAATGGCAGATGGCATTTCAAGACTAACCTTCTCAATCGAGAACATTTGAGGTCTTCCTATTCGAACTGAATATAACCGTGAATAAAGATACTTCCTTTGGAATTGCCGAAGTGGTGGAGCGCTGGCTCTTACAGACGTTTTGCAATAATTCGTAATGTGGTGTGTTTTCATACTGGTTTTTATTTATTGTTAACTTTTCTTTGATCTTCAAAGGACCATCAAATTTCCCCTCCACTCCCATCCGCAAAGTCTCCTCAGCTTCCAGTTTATGCCGACTTGAGTATAAAGTTTACGCGTTCGTAGAGGCTATGAAAGTTGACAAATGAAAACCAGAAAAGTGACTTGTTTAACACCGAGTCAACGGCTGCTTTTTTCCATTGGGGTGCAAGCTAATTTTAGCATCTTTGGGACTTTTTATTAAAAGACTTAGCAAAATGATCGCTTGCGGATTTAGAACTCAACTTCAATTAAATCTCAAACCCAAATCTTTCTAACTCGCTTTCTAGTCTCTATATGTTCAAAATCTCTTTTCTATTCCAAGTCCTATTCTTTCTTTCTCGCCTACTTAGATCCACGCGTATATCACGGATATCACACAAAAAAAAGGACAAATAATGATAGTTTCATGGAGCTCTTTTCTTGAAAACTGAGAGTGTTAATGTCAACGCCACTAGTAGGACTATTGCGACAATGATAGAAGAAAATTCTGGAGCAGAAGGAGTTAATGGGGGTGTCGAATTTGGTGTGGCATTTGTATTTGTAGGGGATAAGGAAGGTGCTGAGGTAGGAGTCGATGTTACAGTTGGGGAAAGAGATTGTGCTGAGGTAGGAGTCGATGTTACAGTTGGGGAAAGAGATTGTGCTGAGGTAGGAGTCGATGTTACAGTTGGGGAAGGAGTTGGATTTATGTCTGCTACTTTTACTAGAAAGAAATCCTCGCTTCCCGCTCCAAAAGAAGTTGTTCCGCCTGCCAATGCGAAACCACCATCACTAGTTGCGATCAATGAATACGCGAAATCATTACCTGCTCCCCCGTACGTGTTGTTCCACTTCATGTTTCCAGACGGGTCCGTTCTGACTAGCCAAATGTCATGCCCACCTGCTCCGAAAGAATCCGTGTACCCTGCCAACGCATATCCCCCATCAGTGGTCTGAACCAAAGAATACGCCTGATCGTCGCCGGTTCCTCCGAAGGTTTTAAACCATGTTTGATCGCCCAATGGGCCAGTTTTTATGAGACAGAAATCAGGGTATCCTTTACTATTCGTATATCCAGTAATCGCGTAACCGCCTTCTAAAGTTTGAATGAGGGATAAAGCAATATCAAATTGGTTGTTGTCACCAAAGGTGTTGACCCATTGCTGAGTTCCATTGGCGTCAATTTTGATAAGGCATAATGCACCGACCCCGCCACTCACCCCAGTCCAGAATCCTGCCAATGCATATCCCCCCTCGGTTGTTTGTATTATCTTGTTGGCTTCGCTTTCCATTCCGTAGGGATTGCATAGTTTTTCCCAAATTACTTGTCCTGTAGCATTCACTTTTATGACTCCCATATCCGCCATCGCTTGCATTCCGGATGAACTACGATAATTCCTGGTGAAGCAAAGTACGAAGCTACCGTCAACTCCTTGAACAATGGAAGATGAACCACCGTAACGAGTCATCAACCCGGACGGATCATATGAAGGATTAGTCATTGGGTACTCTAAATTCCAAATAGCGTTACCTTGAGAATCAACACGAACCAAGAATAAATCTGCCCTACTGCTTGTCTGATTCCAAATTGACCCAACAACGGCATATCCTCCATCAATCAACTGAATTATCTGGCTGCCACTATCGTCGTTTACGGTTCCATAAGTTTGGTTCCATTGAATCTGTCCATCTGGGTTTGTTTTAACAAGCCACATATCCCAGCCGCCGTGTCCAAAAGATTGCGTTGAGCCAGCAATTGCATATCCCCCATCGCTAGTCTGAATTACTGATCTTGCTTCATCAGCACTTACTCCTCCATAAGTCATTGCCCATGATGTCGAGGGAATTGAAACGGAGGTCGCGGTGCCAACCAAAAGTAAACTTCCGATAATAAGTGCTACCAAGAATGCACTCAACAGTGCTTTCGTCTTCACAGTCCCCTCAACTACTCTATATGAACTTAAATTTAACTTTTATTACATAAGAAATGAAAGACAAAGCATGAAAAATTTCGGCTTCTTTTCGATTTCTTCAGCTACCCTCACAATGTCTTCTGAGACCTGATTGGTCTGAATTATTCTACCAACAACAGGAATCAACTCTCCGGTCATTATGTTGGAAAAAGGATAAACCGATAAACTTTAACCCATCTAAGTCAGATTAGTAAGATGTTGCAGTCAAATAGCAACAACTTTCCTTTAAATATCCAAAATTCGTACTAGCTTATTGTAAGTTTTGAGAAAATCGAAGAAAATCATCTGATATCAAAAATAAGACAGAAAGTCAACTCAAAAAACTACCCAAAAAGGGACTTGTAGAAATTCTGAAGACTAAGAAAATAAGCTTGCAGTTTCGCTGAAGACATAAAGATCCAGAAAAGTTGTTCAAACATGAAAACAAAAATGAAGGAAAATGGGGGTTCAAAAATGAGCCAAAAACTCATCAAAATAATTAAGAAATGGGAGTTCAACAATGAAAACTTTGTATGTCCAAAATGCAGGAATATCTTTCCAAAAAAAACGGCGACAAGAAGTGGAGAAAAAGGATTTGAATTCGGCATTCATGTTCATTGCAAGAAATGCGGATGCATCGTCTCAGGCGACTTTTGAAAAATAGGGAAGTTGGCAGTCACACTTTAATTTGTGAATCTGAGTTTCTGTTTCGTTCTATGTTGGAAAGAAACAAGATAATAATGCAAGTTTTTGCCAGCGAGCTAACGATAAACGGCTATGTTATCTTAATTCAGTTCTGGTTTAGAGGAAAAAGAAACTAATGATTATTGGGCTTTTTCTTTTGCAAGTTTTATTTCAGCCACAACCTGATTCAGCTGTTCCTTGGTTATCGTCGGAAATATTGGTAAAGATAGAATTTCATCATAGATTCGTTCGGCAACAGGGAAATCGCCAACCGCGTGATGTAACAGGTCTTTGTAGAACGTTAAAAGATGCAACGGGGTATAATGAACACTTAGCCCTATTTTCTTCTTGGACAGCTCCATGAACAGCTCGTTCCGACTAATGCCGAACTCCTTCTCTACAACTCGAATGACGTATAGATGGTACGCGTGCGTTCTATCTTTTGTTGTAAACGGGGTGATAATTCCGTTAATTCCTTTTAGGCACTCGGTATAGTTATGTGCGGCCTTAACTCGCAGTCGATTAATGTCATTTAGTCTTTCTAATTGGGAGATACCCAATGCAGCTTGGATCTCGTTTAACCGATAATTGTAGCCTAAGTCTACCACGTCATAATACCATGCTGAGCCCTTCTCCCGATCAACAGCGCTTTTTGTCATTCCGTGTTCTCTCAAAATTTTAGCCCGTTTAGCAATTTCTTCGTTGTCGGTAACGAACATTCCGCCTTCGAGGGTTGTTATAATCTTAGTTGGATAGAAACTGAAGCATCCTACAGTTCCGATGCTTCCTGCTTTTCTTTCCATGTAGGTTGATCCAACTGTGTGAGCGCAATCTTCAACCACAGGCAACTTATGGTCTTTTGCGATTTCCATTATTTCTTTCATGTCGCAAGGTTGACCACCGTAATGTACTACTATGATTGCTTTGGTTTTTTCAGTTATCTTTTCGATAATGGACTTTGGGGAAATATTATATGTCTTTTCATTGATGTCTGCAAAAACAGGTTTTGCTCCGCAGAAAATGGGAGCGTTCGCCGTTGCGGCAAACGTCAAAACTGGAACAATAACTTCGTCGCCCGGTTTAACGTTTAGCACCCTCATCGCCATGTGTAAGGCTGCGGTACAGCTATTAACGGAAATTGCGAATTTTGAACCTACAGCGTTGGCGAAAAGTTTTTCGAATTCAACGGCCTTTGGGCCTCCAGTTAGCCAACGAGAATTAAATGAATCGAGGACTGCTCTTTTATCCTCATCGTTAATCCACGGATCAAAAAATGGAACCCCTCTGTCATCTGTAGCCATAGACTTACCATCAGCGTTGCAGATTATAGTTTTGCCACTAAATACGGCTCGAACATTATTAACCCTTCCACGCATCCACAAGTGAGCGTTCTTCACGAAATATTACTTCCATGAATTTGAGTAATCTTGAATCGTCTTAGAATTTATTTCTGATAGCAAATCTCCTAAGACCACACTTCAATCGGACCTGATAAGAATTTTCCCAAACTTTTCCGCGATGACAAAAATCACGCTCAAAAAACCAAACGAAATATTAAGTGGCTGTACCATCAGGGCGTTTTTTGCGATATTTGATAAAGCAAAAAAACTGCAAGACGACTCCGGCGATTAATACATAATACGCGTCAATTGTGACGGAATCGGCGAGAGAAACCAGACCCATTGAAGAAGCAGCAGCGGTCACAATCAAAAGGAGAATGAACAACGCTATGAAGGGCGCACCCCAATTCTGTTTAATAGAGCCCGCCAAGAAGGCAAGTAGTCTCTTTAAGTAAATTCTAGTCATATTCATGCTCAGCTTATCGTGTAGTTAGGTATAAATTTCGAATAAATTTAACCGTTTCCGTGAATTCGAGGACATCGTCCTGTGAACGATTAAGGCAAGTTATTAACGGTATAATTGTATATTGCAATGTTGCCGCTTTGATAAACTTCCTTAAATGCTGATGGCACCGTTGGTAATCCATACCAACCTTCTCCATTAACCCACCATATGAGGTATGTTTGTTCATGTCTTTCGTTCACAATTGTTGCAGCTGTGGTAATGGGGTTATCGAACCCGTAATTTACGACCTGGTCGGCGTTAAGTGCTATTAATGCCCAACCATAGAATGCAGTATGTGTAAGTAGAAGGGAATTGTTATCTAGATTAAGTTTGAACCAACTAATGGCGTTGGTCGTGCTCTGACAGTCAGTAATAGGTATTGTATTTTGCAGCATAGAAGTGGGAATTTCATTTACATAACTATTATAACCATTGTTTTGCGTGGCTTTGAAAAGTGGAAAAGGATTTCCCGGACTCGATATCATAAAGCCAAAGCTCAGAGTAGCAGTTGACAAAACAAGATAAACAATAGCGATCCCACGTATTGTGACCTTCCAACGCTTCCATTTTATAGATTTGAGCTTACTCAAAGTTTCGGCTACATAAAAGGCAAATGGATATGTAAGCATCAATACCCAACGAAAAATACTCACTGATGCTATTGGAATTAACATCAGAATTAGACTTAGAATGAGCCATGATCGAATCTGGAGGTTCCCAAAACTCTTTAGGCTTACAAAAATCAATGGCAGGAGAGGAAGGAAACAATACAAGAATAAACCAGCTCCGCTTGCTAACATTAAAGGATATGATGAAAAGCCTAACCAATCAGCCAATGGTGATCCGATATTTGATGAATAATCAAGGAAACCAGACTTCATTAAACCACTGAAGAAAACAGCAGCAAAAAAGAGTACTGCTGGTATAGAAAACGCCACAAGATTAACGACCCCACAATAATCTTTTCGAAACAATGTTAGCACGATTGTAAAGACGACCACGCCTAACATTAATACAGCAACAAGTTGATGCGACAGAACAACTGCGATCATCGCTAAAGAAAGTAGAACGTTTTGTTTCCATGAGCTCCGCTTTTCCCCAACAAGCGTTAGAACAACAAAAAAGAAAATCAGACCGAGCTCATTTCTAAGCATATCCCAAGAAACTCGCAGAGCCACAAAGTACACTGTTCCCAAAAGAGAAGGCACCAAGCTCTTAATCGGAGACCAGCCCAGTACTTTTTTACTATAAATATAAATTGACAAACCCAAAAGCCCTAAAAGCAGCGGCGAAATAATCTTGAGAGCAAAAACAACTGGTCCACCAGCTGCAACAATTGAAATGAGGATTGCATAAAATAGTGGTGCTGTTCCTAGGAAGCTCCAGAAACTAATTCCATTGTGCAACCACAACAAAGTGCTAGGAACATAAATACCCATGGTATCGAAACCAAGGACGTAGGGTCCAATTAAAACCTCAGGAATAGTCCTAATCAACAACGGAACCAGGAAAGCGAGAAGCGGGAACAGGTACTTTTTTGAAAGCACGTTAGATGAGTGTGGGTTTTGGAAAGTTAAACATTTGCCCAAAACCTCAGCAACTCTATGTTTGGGAAAAAGACTGAATCCTAACTGTCAAAAAACCGTGCGACTGACCGTGAAAAAGATCTGAGAGGAGACTATTGAGGTTTACGTGAACCGTTTCTTCGTAAGATAATAACTGGCAAGATTACAGCGATTGCAACGACCACGACTATGCCTGCGATTATGGCTGGGTTTGTCTGCCAAGGATCTTTGCCGTTAGGCGTGTTTGCTGGACTTTCGGAGGCAGCGGGATTCTTTGATGGTTTTTCTGATGTTGTTGAATTTTGTGGAGGAGTTGGAGTTGCCTGTGTTATGTTGGATGAGGAGGGGCTGGTGGTGCTAAGGGAAGGAGCGATCGTTGGTGCATTTGATTGTTGTGGGTTAATTCTTGGTGAGGAAGTAGGTTGAGGGTTTGATGTTACAGTGGGTCCAGTGTTGGAAGAAGAGCTAGAGCCAGAGGTTGGTACAGTTGACTGAGCGGGGCTTGGTGCCGTGAACGAGGCAGGTAAGGTAACGTTGTTATCTATGGCATACCTCGCGGCGCTGATAATTAAGCTGTTAGTTTTATCCTCAATGTCATAAACTACCACTCCGTTCTCGTCCGCGCCACAGACGTATCCGTTTGCAAGTGCAGGAAGCTTGGGTATGAGGTAACTGACCATGTTCTGAGAATAAGGTGTGTCATAAAGTGCCAAAAAGCTCACAGCTACCTTCAAATAAACTACTGGAGATATCGACAATACATTGTAACTCGGATCTTGAACTTCCCAAGTGGCCCCGTTAGAAAAAACAATCCATTCATAGACGTACTGACCTATAGCACCGCCCTCGCTAAACGCGGTAAACTTGCCCGTGGCGTAGTATCTAGCTTCCTGAGCCAAATAGACTTGCCTCGAAAAGCTTAGTAACGCAGGATTAGGTTGCTGTGAGCCGAAAATTGCAAGAAGTAATGGTTCACACAGTATATCCGCTTTCGGTAACTTCAACATATCATATGGAGGCGACAATCCTATGGAAATATTCTGGGAACTAACGATGTTGTTTAGAATCGTTGTTGCTTCAGAAGTAAAATTAGTCGGGGTGAATCCTGACCACCCGTTATAGTTGTCAAAGAAGGACCCGAAGCCTAGCGCGAGGTAATAGTGATAAACGTCTGGTCCCCAACCAACTACTGCAGCGGCTGTTTGAGCTTCTGTCATGTAATTCGTGGGATTATTCGCTGCCCGACCAAATACTATGTTGTTAATTCGTGATGTAAGGTAAGAAGTAGGTCCATAATTCTCCACGTTTTTGAGCGCAACAAGCAAGTTTCCGGCATCCCAAGCAACCTGAGCATCTATCCCAACGTTTTGCCCAGTTACGGCAGAATACCAAGCATACGGTTGACCGTTGGCCATGAGTGGACGTGTTTCCAAAAAAGTCAAAACTTTGTTAAGCCTGCTTGAAGTATCCCAACCCTGGGGGTTGGACAAGCCAAGCTTGTCTGCTTCAACAATTGCTTGAACGTATGTTCCTAAATCCCAGTCGGTGAATTGGGGGCTACTTGAACCCACTGCATTAGACTCCAGCCCGGTCACTGAATTGACACCGTTGTTAGGCTGGTAATATTGCCAGGCGTTGGTTGCTAAATTTAGCCAGTAAGCTTTAGAATCCGTTGTTGACTGTGGATCGACGTAAACTTGGGCGTTCACTTTGTCTGATCGAGTTGTAACGGGCTGAGGATTTTCCAGAGCCTGAAAAGAAGGCAAGACCAGCATCAAACACATAGTAACAGCAAAAATCAATACGCCAACTTTAAGACCGGACAATAAGAATCCTCCCAAGATAAACATGAACCTGAAACGGGCTATTCCTCAATCCAACTGCTCCCACCAAACCATCACGTCCATGGGGTATATAATTCTTCCACGAGAACAACTTCGTTGCAACCTTGAAAAGTTTCCAGAAGCAGAAGCCTTTTAGTTTTTCAAGTTGCCGGGAACTGAAGTTGGTGTTACGAAGCCTTCTTTGACGGTTTTCGTCCAAACTTTGCGTCTTCGGAACAGAATCTGGAAGAAGGCACGTGCGGCGATGCCCATCTGGATAAACCAGTAAACGTAGATGAATGGTATCCACAAAATGTTTTTTGGCTTTATGGGTTTCACCGTGATGGCTAACGATAACCCGAGGGACAGCAAAGTAAGTGTGGTTAATCCGACTACGAGAACGGCTGATATCGGGAACAGGCTGGTGTCTATTGCGAACAGCGCGGTGAATCCCCAGTTGAAGTAGCTAAGCAAGCATACGAGCATTACGAAAGGTCCAGCCAGCGACAACTCTGCATCCAACACCTTTAGGCTGGGCGCCTTCATTAATGACCCATATTTGAAAGAAGCCTCCATGTACCCTCGGTACCAACGAGTGCGCTGAGCAATGAGACCTTTTAGAGTTCCGGGAGATTCTTGACCTGAGACGATGTCTGGTGCATACTTTACTAAGTAACCTTTCTCAGTAAGCTTTAATGACAACTCTACGTCTTCAGCGAGTGCAGATTCTTCCCAGCCACTCATCTTCTTGAGGATGTCTGTTCGGATGAATTGGCAACTGCCTGTTAATGGAACGAAGAGGCTAAGTTTTTCTCTGCCGCCGAGAAGACCTTGGAACCAAGCTTTATCCTCCATGGCGACAACTCTTGTTAACATGTTCTGCCCGACGTTCAATGGGGCAGTGCTGCCTTGAACTGCTGATACCGATTTATCCTGAAAGTAAGACACTATTTTTCTTAGCACGCTCTTTTCTGGAACACTGTCAGCGTCAAAAACGCCTACGATTTCTCCAGTTGCCTGCGTAAGAGCATAGTTTAGTGCAATTGGTTTGCCGTGAGATGTAGTTTCAGCTAGGACTCTAATGGCTCCGGGATACTTTGCTTCAAACTCTCGGCAGACTTTGCCGGTGGAATCTTTGGAGGCACCTTCGACAACCAGTATCTCTACTTTTTCTTTAGGGTAATCTAAATCCAATAAGGCATCCAGGCAACGTCCCACTACAGCTTCTTCGTCTTTAACTGGAACGATGAGTGAAAACTTGGGAAGTTCGCCGTTGACTTCGTAGGTGCGTTTTGGCTTGAATTTCATTCCCGCGTACAAGATTCGCACGTGATAAATGGTCCAACAAAGCATGACAGCAAGAAAGCCTGCGGAGAGGATCGCGAAAATGTTCATTTTTGCCCCGTTCTCCCGTATGAACAATTAGGAGAAGGGCTGTTTATTCGTTGATATGCAGCAAAGCTTGTGATAGGCAGGACGTTAATTGGGATTTTGGAGAACCGATTAATGCGGGGTTTAGGGAGTTTGCCGTCCTGCAAAGCCATATTGTTCATACGGGTTTATTCTTGTGTGTTAGCTTTTATAGTTTATCTATAGGTGACGCTTTTTCGCTTCTGTCTTTTTCATGCTACCGTTTGTATGAGCGGTTTAATCCTTAGAAATCAGGGAAGTTCAACCTTCAGGCTATGGTTGCTTCATGAACTCAACAAACTCTTCGACGCTCCGAGGCTGCAACACATAATTCGTCCGCCGCTCTTCCCCGATCGTCGAGCGGGGCTTTGAGCCGTAATCGTGCCCCGGATACACCTCAACATCGTCGCTTAGCTTCAGCAGGTGATTGAAAAAGCTGTCATGAAGACTTCGGCTGCTTCCACCAGGCAAATCAGTTCTGCCGCATTCCCCCACAAACAAAGTGTCGCCAGTCAAAAGCTTACAACCGTCAACAAGTAAGCAGATGCCGTCGACTGTGTGCCCAGGAGTGTAAATAACTTTGATCTCAACTGACCCAACCTTCAAAACATCCCCATCATCCACTTTCAAATCCGCCCCAATCCTAGAAAGCTTATGCGCCACAACTAGTCCTCCAAACGCCGACTTCAGGTCTAAATTGCCCGCCGTATGATCCGAATGTCCGTGTGTGCTGATAACGTACTTTAATGTTAGTTTTTTTTCTTTGATGATGCGCTCGATTTCTTCTGCGTTAAAACTGGAATCCACAACGGCAGCCTCACGCGTAACTTCGTCTGCTATGAGGTACGAGAAGTTGTCGCTGTACTTTTGGATTTGTTGTAAGAACATGTTTTTCGACCTTCAAATAACAATATAGCTCCAAATCTTTTAACACTTACACTTAAGCCGCGTTCTGGAATGGCGAATAAAAGGCTATTTTGGATGAACTCATGTTTTTTGATGCTGGGAAGGTATTCCGATTGTCGCAATGAACCTTAAATGCAAGTTTTGCGAGAAAAACCTTTGAGGAGAAGGATTCGATGACATTTACAGTAGGCAACAGCCTCGAAAAGGAACTCCGCCTAGCGAAACAGGAGTTTTCACATTTTTGCGATTTATTTTACGGAAGCAAAGTCGCGCCAGCTTTGACTTTGGTTCTTTGCAGTTTGATAATTGCGGCATATTTTGCGGGTAATTTTGGCTCTTTTTGGTAAAATGATAGAAAGTTTCAAAAATGAAAAGGGTGCGACCTTTTAGGTCGATGTTGATTTCCTAATTTAGCATTGTGAATGCGGGTCGCTGTCTTTTTCTTCGGATAATTAGCCCAGCGAGGACAGCCGCTATTATTGCTATGGCGCCTATTACTGGAATGTACGTTCCCATTGCTGACGGTGAATTAGGCTTTGATGTTGCTGTCAGTTCAGGCGTTGACGAGTCATACGGCACTGGTGCTAAGGTAGGCTGGATTGTAGGAGTCGGCGTTAAGGTTTCGATAGGGGCATAGAAAGTTTCGAATACAGCTTGCAGGGTGTGAGTCTCGTTTAAGGTGATTGTGATTGAGTTGCCGGTCATGTTGTTTCCGTCGAGAACCCAGTGGCTAAAGCTGTACCCTGCATTGGGTGTGGCTGTTGCGTTAATTATTGAGTCGCCTGCTAACGTGGAGCCTGTAACGGATTGAATGATGGAGCCGCTTGTCGCATTAGTCACTTGAGCGACTGGTTCGCCTGCAATGTCGTTCACGTTCACGGAGGAAAAAAGTGGAGTTCCGTTTGGAGTAGCGGTTGGAGTTGGAGTGGCTGTTTGGGTTGGCCTGGCGGTTATTGTTGGAGTTGAGGTGGGTTGTGTAGTATGGGAAGGTACAGTTGTCGGGGTCGAGGTTGGAGCTATTGTTGGGGAAGGAGTCGGAGTTGGTGTCGGGCTTGGAGTCGCCGTTGGAGTTGGAGATGAGGTTGGTGAAGGCGTTGGTGTTGGAGTTGCGGTTGGTACTGGGGTTGGGGAGGGTGT
Source organism: Candidatus Bathyarchaeota archaeon (assembly GCA_017883615.1). GTDB lineage: Archaea > Thermoproteota > Bathyarchaeia > Bathyarchaeales > Bathycorpusculaceae > JADGNF01. Next base: position 13,227 of record JADGNF010000004.1, on the reverse strand, counting down.
TGGACTTGGTGTGGGTGTTGGGGTTTCGGTCGGCAAGGGTGTAGATGTTGGGGTAGGAGTTGGAGTTAATGTTGGGCTTGGCGTAGGAGTGGGAGTTGGAGAGTCAGTTGGATTAGGAGTGGGCGAGGCTGTCGGCGTTGGAGTTTCGGATGGAGTTGGAGTAGGGGTCGGTGTGGGTGTATCTGTAGGTAAAGGTGTTCCGGTGGGCGATGGCGTAGGAAACGGAGTTTCAGTCGGCGTCGGAGTCACCGAGGGCGTTGGACTTGGAGTGGGTGTCGGGGTTTCAGTTGGCGAAGGAGTTACATCTAATGTGAAAACTGGTGCTATCGTGTGTGCAGAGTTCATTGTTTGGTGTATTGGGTTGGAATAGACATTTGTTTGGCCGTCCACTAACCATTGTGAGAATACATAACCTGAATCTGGTGTAGCAGTCACGTTTGCGGTATCACCATAATTAAGGGTGTAGCCACCTTCGAGAGGGTTCGTCGTTCCGCCTGTTGCTGATTCGATGGTCAGTTGAACCGTGACCAAATTAAGATATATCTGCAAAAGATGGTCAGCGTTCATAGTTATGGAGTAAGAATTTTCGGTGCTGCTTACTCCATCCACGCTTAAGTGATCAAAGATGTACTGAGCGGGAAGGTCATCCAAGTCGTCGCTTTCAACGTGTCCCGCAGCATAAGTGTCTACATGGCTTTGGGACAATATACCATTGACGTAGGTTTCTGTTGTCAAGTGGAAATGCGGTACCGGAACGAAGATTATTTGGATGTTAATTGGACTGTCCGAGACTTCCAGAGTTCCTGAAAGTTGCGAGGTTGAGGTGTAACCTTGAGGAATTGATAAGTTGTATTCGAAGGGTCCGTTTTCGCTTGAGAAAATTATTGTATCTGTTGGTGTTGATTCAGTGTGTCCGGCAAAAGTTACGCTCCAGCTATCTTCGCCAACTAAACCAGATTCAGTAAAAGTTACATCTACCGCAGTAGCCATTGCTCGGTTAATACAAAGTGGGACGATAAGTCCTAAGGATAAAATTGTTAAGATGAACAGTGTGCAGATTTTTGTTTTCATCTATTGCTCCCTTGCCTTGTACCCAACTATATCGTATTGAATATCAATACACAAGTAATAAACAATAATATAAATGTCATGAACGTTAGATCAACAACGCAGAAAATGTCCAAAGATAAAGATCCACTCCGGCAAAAATAGGCCAAAAACTGATAATTTCTGCCCTGAGCACCTTGAATGTTCCAAATCTTACTCACCATACACTTTTTGAGACAGGTAAGCTTTATGCATAGAAACACGCATAATATGAAGAAGCAACCTTTTACGTGAAATCACTTGACAACCCCAGACGAGTACTCCATCGAAACAAGTAATCTAACGAAAACTTACACTTCAAAAATCAGAATTAAAAACAACAAAGCTGGGTTATTTGGGGGAGGAGAAACCCGAACTGTTGCTGCCCTTGACAACTTGAACCTGAAAATCCGCCGAGGCGAACTTTTCGGGTTGCTCGGACCCAACGGGGCAGGCAAAACCACCCTTGTCAAAATCCTCTGCACGCTACTACCACCTGATGGCGGAACTGCGGTTGTAAACGGGTTTGATGTGGCGAAGCAGCAGATGAAGGTAAAAGAATCCATCGGTACTCTTTTCAGCGTCGGCGAACGAGGGTTCTTTTGGAGACTTAGCGGCTACAGCAACCTAGAATTTTTCGCCGCCATAAACAACGTACCCCGAAGCGGCAGGCAGCAGCGAATCATGGAGGTGCTGGAACTCGTGGGTTTGAAAGATAAGGCATTTGAGGTTTTCCAGAAGTATTCGGGTGGCATGAAAAGAAAACTCGCCCTTGCCAGAGCACTGCTTGGCGACCCTCCAATCTTGCTGTTAGATGAACCGACAACGGGACTGGACGTGACCTCTTCTAGAAACATCAGGGATTTCATAAAAAACGACCTCGGCAAAAAAAGAGGAAAAACCGTCTTGTACACCACGCACTACATCGAAGAGGTTTCCCAAATGTGCGACCGCGTAGGAATCATGAACCACGGAAAAATCATCGCATTAGACACACCCGAAGCGCTAAAGGGTATGGCAAAGAAGGGCGAAGTCGCGGATATCGTGGTTAAGAACATGTCTGAAGCCCAAGTCAACAGTCTACGGGGTTTTGCCGGCATCGCTGGTCTAGCCGCAGAAGTGCAAGACTCAGTGCTGGGGCAAACGCGGCTACGGATACGCTTGGAAAACGTGGATGCTTTGCCCTCGGTTTTGGATTTCTTTTTCCGCGAAAAAATCAAACTCGTCAACTTCCGGCAGGAAGAACCAACTCTGGAGGATGCCTTCATCGAGTTAACCGGAGCAGGTGCTAGCGAATGAAGTTGATGCAGGAACTGGACAAAGTTTACTACTTCATGAAACGCGACATCATCTCGTTCTCCACATACAAGACCAACATACTGCTTAGCATTGTCAGCGCATTGTTTGGGGCTTTGTCGTACGCGTTCTGGGGCGCCAACGCGTCAATGCCCAGCGTCCAGAACCTTGGCATGCCCGTCGTCACTTACCTGCTCATTGGACTCGCCTTCAACACATACCTCTCCCAGAGCCTCACCCTTGTACAGCGCACCATCAACCCGTGGAGTCTGGAGGAAGTGCTGGTTTCGCCAACAGGACTCGTGACCTTCATCGTTGGAAGCTCGCTTTGGGGCTTCATCTGGAGCACACTCGTCATCGTCATTTACCTGGCTGTGGGCGTTTTCGCTTTCGGCGTCATCCTAAGCATAAACATCATCGGAACCATAATCGTTGTCGGATTAGGCATTGGAACCTTCATCGGGTTCAGCATGATTGGCGCAGGCGTCCTGATTTTGACCAAGCAAGGCGACCCCGTAACCACAATAATCACGTTAGCCACGAATCTGTTTGGAAATGTCCTTTTCCCGATTTCGGTCATGCCGCTTCCCCTTCAAATAATAAGCTTCTTTGTGCCCCAATACTACTTTTTCACCTGTATCCGACCCATGCTTATAGGTCAAACGATAGGAACGATTCTGCCTGACCTTGGGATTTTAGCTTTGATGTGCGCCATTATTCTGCCCGTCGGCTATCTTGCCTACTCATGGTGCCTAAAAATGGCAAGGAAAAACGGAACGCTCTCATGGTTCTAATACAACAACGAAATAATACTTGTTTCCAAGTCCAAAAAGCGACGTGAGCTAATTAGGTTGGTGGCGGAGTAGGTGAAGGTGGCTGGTTTTGAGGCTGCTGATCAGGGGTTGAAGTTGGATTTATGAGAATTTTCTTCTTCAGAACGTAAGTAACGGTAAAGACCAAGCCAACCGCGATGAAAACGCCTTGCGCAATCCTTGAGACGTTTACTCCTGCAATTGTCGCGTTAGTTGCTACGCTTAGAAAGCCTATGGCGTCATTTGCGCCGTGCACGACTGCAAGGGCGAGAAGGTTTCCGCCTGACCATTGGTAGGCGATTGCCATGGAGACGCCGAAAGTTACCAGTTCAATGTAGAAGACTGGGCTTGCGACTCCATAGGTTATTGCATAGTAGCCGTGAGCGGCAGCAAATGTGAGGCTGGAGACGATGGCAAGGGGAAACCAGTACTTTCCTTTTGTTAAGCTCAGCATGCCACCATACATAAAGCCCCGGAAAAGGTATTCTTCCGCCGGACCCACAACCAGCAGAGAAAACGCGATGAATACCCAGGCGGCGGCGGGAGAAACGTTGAGGACCGGATTTGTCTTTTGAATCAGCTCCGTTGCAGAAGGATAAAACTGCACAATTACCACCAGGGCTATTGCGGCGAGGAAAATGCCTGCAACATAGAAGGGACTAAAGGTGCCAAATGTTATTTTGAAGGCTTCTTTGTTGTTTTTAGCTGCTCGACTTAGGATTTGCCTGCCGAACAGTACGCTGACAACGGCTATGGGTATCCCGTAGACGATCAGGTAGCCTACGACTTCGCTGCCTACATTAACGAAGTAGGGCACGTAAACTGCGATGAATATGACTGCTATGCCGATTATGTAGCGGCTTATTGACAGTGGCTTTCCAGTGGAGAACATCTCGCCGTCACTCTGAAAATAGCTTGCGTTTCAGGCTTAAAAGGTTAGAGACAAAGCACATGTTTTGGCGCGGGCGTTACTTTTTTAAGTAATCGCTCAGAATAGAATAGCTGAAACCTTTTGGATTAACAATTTGGAGGACCCGGAGAAATCAATCATTCAGCGTGGAAAAGGAGAGACGTCGGTTATTGAAGAGAAGAAACCTGTTGGTTATTTCAACTGTGGCTCTTGTTTGCATCCTGGTCATCTCATTTGTCGGCTTTGACTTGCTCTCAAAACAAACGCCGACAAAACAGCCAAACGTTCTAGTCGGTGTAGACATTGGGTTTGGGGATGAACCAGACGTTTACAAGGTTGCCAACGCCGTTCAGGGATACGCCAACCTGATTATCATAGGCTCGCTGACCGTAACCAATGACACGGCAAAGCTGACCAGAGTCTGCGACTATCTGTACCAGAGAGGATTCAGCTTCATCATTTACGTTGGATACGGTCCTTTAGCTCCTCAAGGCCCAGACATGCAGTTCTTTAGCACAACTGTCAAGCAATGGGGGGACAAGTTTTTGGGCGCATACATCTTCGATGAGCCAGGAGGAAAACAACTCGACTACGCGCCTGGCACAACGCACTACATTGATAAACCAATTAAGCAGGCAGATAACTCCACCGACGCTGCACAGAAGTACATTAAAGACTTGTACGGTTTCGCAATAGATTACTCCGGACCTTCATACTACGATGTGCCCAACTTGAGGGTTTTCACTTCGGACTATGGACTTTACTGGTTTGACTACTTGTCGGGCTACAACGTCGTTTTCGGGGAATTCGTTGGGAACCAAAGCAGGCAGTTGACGGTTGCGCTTTGCAGAGGAGCAGCCAACGTGCAGGGCAGGGATTGGGGAGCGATAATCACATGGAAATACCAACAGCCGCCTTACCTGGAAAATGGAACCGAGCTTTACACCGATATGGTTCTTGCCTACAACAACGACGCAAAGTACATTGTGGTTTTTGATTCTCCCGACAACAACACAGCAACCTCAGAGCTGGGTCTTGGCATTCTTCAGCAAGAACACCTCGACGCAATGAAGCAATTCTGGAACTATGCAATCGACAATCCACGCGTCGATAAAGATCCAGCACAGGTGGCTTACGTTCTCCCGGCAGACTACGGATCGGGATTCCGCGGACCCAGCGACACCATATGGGGTTTATTCCCTGCAAATCAAACCTTGGGACCCAAAATCTGGACCGACACAAAGAACTTAATCACACAATACAACGAGAAAATAGACATGGTGTACGAAACCTTAACAGACAATTTCAACACGAGGCTCATGTACGACCAATTAATCTACTGGAACGGCACCGTAATTGGGCATCTCTAAGAACCAAACTTGCACTCTTTTGCGAAGAGCTTCAGGCTACCCTTGTCGGGAAGATCCGCAAAAAACAACATAAAATACGAAACACCCAACTCCAAATACGGCTGCAGTCTAGCCGCGAGCTCTTGGGGTGTTCCCAGAAAGTGAGCCCGCTCAAAATCCCCTCGGCTTACATTCTTTGGCTTGATGCGCCGCACTTTTTCTTCCAGCGCTTCCTTGTTTTGGGCTAAGATAATTTGCCCTTCAGTCCAACAAGATTTTTCTATTTCATTAAAGTCTCGGCCAACAGTGACGCAGTGTTTGCGCAGAACCTCGAGTTTATGTTTGTACATTTCCAGCGTTGGCAGGTAGCTGAAGTCGAACCTATCCGCGTGCCGCGCTGTAACCTTAAGCAAATGTTTCTCTCCAACGCCGCCAACGATTATGGGCGGATGAGGAGTCTGAATGGGCTTTGGCTCACAAGCGGCCTCCAAGATTCGGTTGTATTTTCCTGTGTAAGTTGCTTTTTCCTGCGTCCAGAGCAGCTTGATGATTTCTACGGATTCCTTTAGCCGTTCCACTCTCACGTTTGGTTTAGGAAACGGAAACCCGTAAGCCTCATGTTCATCTTTCTGGACACCCGCGCCCAATCCGAGCTCCAACCTGCCGCCCGAAATCACATCCACCGTGGCAGCCATCTTCGCCACCAACGCTGGATTCCTGAAGGCATTAGAAGTTACCATGGTTCCCAACCGTATCCTGCTCGACGCAACCGCAAGCGCAGAAAGCGTGGTCCAGCATTCCAGAATCGGTCTCTGCCCAAACATCAAGTGGTCGTCAAGCCAAACAGAATCGTAACCCAGTCGTTCACAATCTAAAACGAGATCTTGGAGGCGACTAAACATCGAAGCTGCTGAGGTTTGGGTCCTAAACGCATAGAAGGGCAAGAAAACCCCGAAGCCAACCTTAGTCAAAGCCACCACACGCTTGAACCGCCTGCTCAAAGATAGGATAAAAGTAACATAAAACAATTCTTCCTAGCAACCTTGAATTTGCTAACCGAAGAAGGCATCGCACACTTAATTCTGCCATCCTCGCCCAGATTAACCCATTCTTACCCATGGAAAAAAGTCCCAAAAGGCTCTCAGAATCAAACCCAACTCAAAACAAACACTACAGAAAAAGGGGGTAGACTGCTCAGAGCAAAGATAACGCACTTTTCAGAAATAACTAAAAGCAACAAGAAGTAACCAAATTAAACACACAAGGGAAAACCGGCATGCGCGAATTCCTCCTTTACTCCCGAATGGGAAAAACCGAACCTCGCTGGACAAACCTGCACGACGCAGGCAGACTAGACATTGTCTACGAATGCGTCGAAGCCAGCCTGTTTCTTTCGCACGGGTTGCGCAGGGACGTAACCTTCAACGCAGTCCTCAATGGACCGCCCAACCCACCCATGCACATCCAAATCCTTGGCGAAACACTCTACGACGTCCGCACAGACATCGACACCTGGAACGCCATCCTCAAAAAAGCGGTCAGCGGCAAAACTCACCCGGGCGTGTCAATGCAGAAAACTGGCTTCGAAGCGCTACTGAAGGCGAAAGCGGAAACCCACAGCATTTACGTGCTTGAAGAAGGCGGAGCAGACATCACGGAAACCCACATCTGCGAGAATCCCCTGTTCGTGCTTGGCGACCACGTTGGGTTACCCAAGAACGCGGAACGATTTGCGCTGCGCTACGGAGAAAAAATTAGCCTCGGAAAACAACCTTACCTCGCCGCATCATGCATCACTGTCATAAATTACCTTCTTGACCAGCAACAGAAACAGAAAAACCAAGATACGCAAACCGATTAACTTTTGAAGTGCTCGTATCCGCGGGCTTCGACATCATGCTTCACGCCGTCGAAATTCAAAACAACACACTTATCCACCGTCGCTTCACCAATTCTGAAAAGTTTTCCGCCAGCAGCTTCCACGACTTCTTGGGCTTTCCGCCACATCTCCGGTTTGATTGTCACTACTAACTCGTATTCTTCGCCGCCATACAACGCTAACTCAGCCGCATCCAAGTGATTGAGTGTGGCAAACTGTTTGGCTTCTTCTGCAATGGGCAAATTGGAAACCACAAATCCTACGCCACTTTGTGATGAAAGTTCATGAATGCACCAAGCTAAACCGTCGCTGGAATCAATCGAAGCCGAAACAGCACCCAAACCTGCCAAAGCTAAACCTTCTTGTAAACGGGCTTTTGGCATGCAAACCGCATCCAACAGTGCTGTACGAATTGCCGAAGAAGCTTTGAATTTTGGGTCCAGCAAAAGCCGCAATCCAGCCGCGGAACGCCCAAACAGACCCGTAACCGCTAAAACATCACCGGCTCTTGCGCCACCGCGAAGCATTGACGCACCCTTGGATCCAACGCCGAAGATCTGAACTGAAATAATTAAGTCGCATGCTTCGCCAGTGTCACCGCCAACAATGTAAGCGCCATACTCGCGGGCTCCAGCATTCAAGCCCTTGGCAAGCTCCACCAAATCCGCCCTCTTCATTTTCCCAGGCAGACCCAGCGAAACTTGAACAGCTTGCGGTTGCACTCCCTTAGCAGCGAAGTCGCTCACGTTCATCACAACTGATTTGCGCGCTGTCTGCCACAAACTCATCCCAGCTGGAACGTCTGTGGCTGCAACTAGCATGTCTGCTTTCAAAACCGCCACATCTCCCACAACAGTGTCCAAAGGAACAGCGGAAACGTCATCCCCAAACGGAACCACCACTTTGGGCATAGGTTCGAAATGGGAACGCATAAGTTCGATTATGGCGTGTTCACCCAACTCCTTCACGGTTTTTGCTAATGGTTTGCTAGTTTTCTGGTTTCTCACTTTCTGTTCTCCCAAAAGAGACTCCGCTCGATCCAACTTTGATTAGGTGATTTGGAAATTTAAACCAATTTGTCCTCCGCAAACTCGGTGAACGTTTAAAAACCACTTTCCCATCACACATAACGACAGGGCGTGCCTCGATAGCTCAGCCCAGTGGAGCGGCTGCCTCGTAAGCAGCAGGCCGCGGGAGCAAAGCCCGCTCGAGGCTCCATTTCATTCACTGTAGTTTTGTTGTACGTGTAACCGGATAGGTTTATTAACTGTTGCGATTCATGATGTTCGAGCGTGTAGGAGGTTGAGTGATTTGCCGTTATTTGGCGGGCACGGGCATTCGCATACTAATGGTCAAATGCGATGTCCCTACAAAGGTTGCGAGAAAGAATTTGACAAACCTACTTTGCTTACTGACCAATCCAAAATTCCCCGCGAATCATACTACGCGTGTCCATTCTGCATGAGCAAAATCGACATCGTAACACAGAACATGAAGGTTGTGAATGTAAAAGCGGTGGATTATCCAGCAACGGTTTTTGAGTCCCCCGCAAAATGCGCTCATTTCTCTGGTTCGTTAGGAGCGCCAGGCAGCGCATTGCCGGATGAATGTCTGATTTGCCCCAAAGTCCTACAATGCGATGTGCGCAAACGCTAAGTTGATTCGAACCAGTTGCCCTGAAATAACAGACCACAACAAAAAATATATTAGCTAAACAGCGTCAAACTCAACTGCCGTGAACCCATGAAAACGCTAATAATCTGTTTCTCTTACCACCACAACAATACCGCGAAAATAGCTTCGGTTTTTGCGAAAATCCTGGACGCAGAAATTAAAACCCCAGCAGACGCTGACCAAACAGGTATTTGCGAATATGATCTTGTCGGCTTCGGCTCGGGCATATACTTTGGGAAACACCACAAGGTGTTGCTGGACCTAGCAGGCAAGCTGCCACTAATGGCCGATAAAAAAGCCTTCATATTCTCCACCAGTGGACAAACAGGAAAAACCGAAAAGTTCCACCAACAACTCAGGGAAAGACTCCAGTTGAAGGGCTACGATATTGCAGGTGAGTTTAACTGTGCAGGATTCGACACCTATGGACTTTTGAAGATAGGGGGCGGCATAAAGAAGGGGCACCCAAACGAAGACGACCTCAAAGATGCTGAAGCCTTCGCCCAAAACCTCAAACAACCAGCAACGGCTTAGAAACACCTAGCTCCGGTACATAGCCGCACCGCTTCTTCCGAAAAGATTCCCCACCATCAATTACCCAAGTTATTGCACGTTTAACTGCAGACCAGAAATATGAACCTCATCGTAACCTTAAAGAAAACAGAAAAAGTCACCAGAGCAACTTCACACACGACAGTTGGAAGCTTGGCTAAGGTTTTTATTGTCCAGCCGAAATTATGTTCACTGCAACCGAAACGGCGCGGGGCTGTCGGCTAGTTTGGTCCAGGCTTGTAGACTTGGGCTCTATAGACCCCGGTTCAAATCCGGGCAGCCCCACCAAAACAAAATAAGCTTCTTCCGAAATGCCAAATTTTTATTGCTGTAATATGAAATTTCCAAACAAGAAAAGGAAAGTTAAGTTGCTGGTGTTAAGAAAACGACGTTTTTCTTAGTTTTTGTGGAGGAAACGGCTGTAGCTCCGAATCTGGAGTCCGTTGTGTTCGCACCGTGGCTCCTACGGCATTGTACGCCCATCGTCTTTCTATCTTGCGAAACCCAGACTACTCGGCCGATTGTTTCGCATTCAGGGCATTGTGCTTGGTCACCGATGTTAACTCCTATTTGAACGTCTTGTTCTGATTTCTCTTTGCGGGGACATACCCGTTTGTTTTCTTTCTGAGCTGATGCTCCACCCTTAGTGTATACCATGTATTTTACCTATGTTTGTGTAGAAAAGAATCAGTGACTCGGATGCGCAGCCCAAAGGACAAAAGAGACTCTTCATGTACACAAGCAAGCTACACGCTTATAAACGCAGACAAAAAAATGAACCACTCTGAAACTGCCCAAACATCAGGCAAAGAAAAACCTTACGGAACCGCAACACAAATCAGGATCGCCCCGTAAGGAAAACAAAGAAGGAGATCCTTTTATGAAGATGCCAAAAGACCCCAGCAAATTCAGTTTCGGAGCCACATCATCAACAGTTACTAGTCTCGGGATAATTTTTGGGCTCCTAACTTCAGGTAACCCCAAAGCCAGCGTCATAGGGTCCCTGCTTGTGATAGCCGTTGCAGACAACATCGCAGACTCTCTAGGCATCCACATTTACAGGGAGTCAACTGCCACCAAAAAAGAAAACACCCGAATGTTCACCATCAGCAACTTCATAACCCGCTTCAGCATCACCCTGACCTTTGTCGCGCTCTTCGCGTTCCTGCCCATAACCTACGCCGCCATCTTATGCACAATAATTGGAATGGGAATATTGGTCTTCTTAAGCTACCTGATAGGGGCTCAACGCAAAACAAGCACACTGCGAGAAGTCGCTATCCACCTTGGAATCGCTATCCCAGTAATAGTCATAAGCCATTTCCTTGGTCAACTAATCTTCACCGTCTTCGGATAAAAAATGTACATTGGCTCACTTCCAACCCAATTCAAGCCTAATCGTCGTCGCAAACCTTTCCGCCCAAAAAGTCAAAAATCAATGGAGAAACAAGCTTTCCGCCGTAACTTGCCTATATACTCAACCTGCATTATATACTATTGTCGGGATTCTTCAAGAAAAAGAGCCAATCTGATCCATACCACCTTGCTTTTTCGAAGATAATTCAGGCGAATTACATGGAGAGGGGACAACTTTGAACAATAGAAAACCAATATTAGGCGAACAACTCGCGTTTCTTTCAGTGAAATACAGCGTTTATCTTTCTGAACTCTTTGAAGCCATCGTGTCAGCAAGAAAAACAGGAAAAGCAAGCTGCCAAGAACTAAAAATCACCTACCGAGGCAGCGTAGCCAACGAAGCAATAATCCTGATCACAGCAGAAGAAAAAGTAGTAATGCAGTTTAGAGCAGCCGAAGAACTCCTCTCCAGAAAAGACATAGCTTTTGAAGGCTGGATGGATACAGATAAAATCCGCAAACAAATAGCCAGACACGGCACAGCATCAGGAGAAACCAACCGAATCCAAGATCTGCGACCTGGAATGAAAAAAGTAAACATCGAAGCTGAAATTATAGAAATTGCCAAACCATTGCCTTTGCGCACCCAATACGGAAACAACGTCGTGCTAACCAACGCGTGGGTAGCGGACCAAACAGGAAAAATAAGGCTCTGCCTCTGGAACGAGCAAGCAGATTTCATCAAATTGGGCGATGCTATCCAAATGAAAAATGTGTCAGTCTCTAGCTTCAAGGGCGAAAAACAACTGCGCTTAGGGAAGAAAGGAACCATGAACATAATGAAAAACGCCATTCCCAACGTTAACCGCGAAGCTGCACAAACTTCAAGAAACATCCTTTTCGCATAAACACATTTTTCCTTTAAGACAACAAAGCGCCTGCCATTTCTTAATCTGCCAACGCTTAGAGTTTTTCGCCTAAATTTGCCTAAGTGCTAACCATAGGCGCTGCTTCATAAGCAATTTTCTTTTTGGCCGTCACGTTTTCTTGGCACGTAACCCGGAAAACAATCGAATACGGATTTCCCTCAGGGACCAAAGAATGGAAAGCTTCCACGTTTTTGAGAATTTTTGCTCCAACTACAAGGAACGAAGAAATCATTTGGTTGGATGAAGAGCCTGATTGGACGCCGTCTTTATTTATCATATAGTAGTCGGAGAAGACGTTTGTCGCGTCGCTGTTTCTTCTCCAAATCCCTGATTGGTTTTCAATTTCCAAAAAGATTTGATACTTGTAGTTGTCGTTAGATACTCTTTGGACTCCAGCCTTTAGGATTGCTAAATGGGGCCTAGGTTTTATCCACCGCAACAATTGGGGAACGCCTCCCGACAAACCTGCCACCCCTAAAAATGCAACAACAATTATCTGGACAATATTATAGGTCATATCTTTCCACAATGCATGCGAAGGCGCCTTTGTTGATAAGGCTTGGAGCGTTTCTGGTGCACAAATAGACACCAGAGACGTTTTGACCGCGGTTCAGGGGCTGCATGTGATAAACGCGGGAATTACAACTTTCAACTCAGCATAATACTCTTTGAGTAACGCTTGTCCTTTGCGGGTTATGTGGTAAAGTCTGCGGGCTTTTCCCACAGCGAAATCCCACTCTGACTCGATAAGGCCTTGGGCTTCCAAATGTTTCAATTCAGGGTATAGTGTTGAGGGACCCAAACGCACTCCGAATTTCTTGTAAATCACAGAAAAGATTGCATAACCATGCGTTCCGCCTGCCGAAGCATCGTTTATGAGGTTAAGTAGAATAGTTTCGAGAATGGCACCTCGGAATAGTTTTTTGTTCAAAATATTTCCTCCAAAATAAAACCCTTGTACATTTGCCTATATCTTAAGAGTGCATACTATAGATAATAAACTGGTGCTGTAGCCACCACCCTACAACAACCCGCAAACCCTTTAACATTCAAAAACAAAACTAGAAATACAAAAAACTTGGAGACCAGACCTATATAGACAAACCACAACCCGAAAACGAAGCAACCAACACGGGGAACGTTAGAATCCACGCATGGCGAGATTTCAAACGGCTAGTCATAGAGAAAAAACCTGGTAGTATTGTCTACATTCTCGAACAGAACGGCTTCTCCCCAAACAAAGAAACCACTATCCTGCGTATCATAATGCTCCACGAACGACGATACTACATCTTCATCGACACACCCAAAGGCGAAACCCTCAGGGAAACCGGTATCCCACTACGTAAAGACAAAAACGGCGTTCACTATTTGGAAGATCAAG
>JADGNF010000022.1 GCA_017883615.1 Candidatus Bathyarchaeota archaeon | reverse complement strand
TCATTATCATCATCATCTTCTCCTAGGTCAGGCGGTATGGAGGTAGAGGTTGAAGGGTCTTCTTCTAAAGGGGCGCCTGATGGAGGTTTGGGTGCTGAAGTTTCTTCGCAGCCAGTTTTGCCTGCTTTGGGGTCCGCTGAAGTTTTGAGTAGTCCTGAGGAAGCGTTAAAGAAGATGGCAACTGCCGTGGCGGCTCTTGAGCGGTCTGGCTTGAGCCGTTTAGAAATTCAGCGCTTGAGGTGCATAATTTTGGGCGCAGAAAAGTATCAGGGTCTCTTTGAGCGGGTGGCCCAGTATCGCCTGCTTGAGGAGCGTTTGGTTGAGCTTGAGGGGAAGTACTTTGAGTTGGTCAAAAAGCAGCAAAAAACGCAAAACAATGAATCTTCGTGACCTTCGAAGCTCTTCAAAGCGGCTCGAGGAGTACGCGCGGCTAACGGCGGCACAAGAGAAGGCATCCGTGCGCGAAGTATCCGGAGACACGATGCGTTTTCTTGAGCAATTCTGCAAGCTTAAACCCTACTGGTATGTAGTGGGCATTGCTTAAGCTTATGGGCAGAATCAGTTTCTTGCTGTTCGCTGGCCAAGGCAAACAGGCAAAAGCACAACCATCGGAGCGCTCCACCTCGCCGATGCTTGGAATATTCCTGATTTAAACGTGGGGTTTGTAGGACCCAGCTGGAGACAAACCAAACTTAACATCAGGCGGGTCGCGAGCTTTTGCCGCAATCTGCCCCAAGAAGGGCTGCACGTTCAACGAACGAGAATAAGCCTTCCCAACGGGTCAGTTATAGAAGCTTTTCCAAATAACCCCGATACAATTAGGGGCAACACGTTTAATCGGATTTGGTGGGACGAAGCAAATTTCACGTCCGGTGATCAAGACCTCTATGATGCGGTTCTTTTCACGTTGGGAACGACTGGCGGGAAGCTGACGGTTAGTAGTACGCCGTTTAATTCTGATTCGCTGTTTTGGAAGATGTGTAATCATAAGGATTTTGGTGATTTTTGTCGTCTTCATTTTTCTTGGGAGAAAGCTATTGATCCGAATGGTCCTTTGAAGGCTTCGATTGTTGAGAAGATACGGCGGCAGTTTGGTGAAGATCCTCAGCGGTGGCGGCGTGAAATGGAGGCGGAATGGGCTGAAGATGAAGATGTTTGGCTACCTCAGAGCTTAATTGTGTCTTGTGTTGGCACTTGCAAGAACTGCGGAGAAGACTTGCAGATGCTTAACGCGGATTCTTGTTATTCAGGTGAGTTTTATGCGGGACTCGATCTGGCACAGATTCGTGACTATTGTGTTTTAGCGGTAGTTGAGCGTGTGAATGATAGGTTGTTTTTGCGTTTCCTTAAAATTTTTAAGCAGCCTACAAAGTACACTGAGGTCTTGGGTTTTCTGAAAGTTTTGCAGGATCGTTGGGGCGGCTTGCAGAAAATAAGGGTAGATTTCACGAGGGAAGGACCAAGCATTATTGCGGACATGGAGAACGCTGGAATAGAAAATGCTGAAGGCGTGAACTTTAGTGTCCCGCGAAAAAGCGAGATGTCCAGTCTACTTAAACAGCGCCTGATGAATCAGAAGCTCTTCTATCCCATGACCAATTGGGAACAACCTTATCGAGGAGACATCTGTACGGAACTTAACGTTGAGAAGTATGACCTTAGAAAAGACGGAACCATCGGTTTTAGCCATCTGCAAGGTACGCATGACGATGTTTACTGGGCAATTGCGTTGGCGGTGTATTCAACGGTGGAGATGTCACCTGAACCATTCCTAGCAATTGTGCCCAGATAATTGAGAGTCATTTAATGATGAACACTATTCAATTACTCGCTATGCTAAAGGAACATGTGTCCATGGGGATTTGCCCGAACCCTCTTGGCATTGAAGAAGTCACCCGCATTTCCCATTTTTATTTAAACCTTCCTTTATTGCTAAACCCCATAAATAATAAGAGGACTAAAATTTAACTAGAACTAAACCTAAAACTTTTTGAAGGCTAAAGTTGTTTATTTGACAAGGATAAATCTTGATGGATAAAGCTAAGATTAAAGATGAAATGTGCACTTGTGGGCATCTAAGAGTGAGCATTCATATTTTTTAGATAGAGTATGTATTAAACCTAAATGTGAATGTTACAAGTTCGTTTTGAAGGACGAAAAACAAAAGCTTAATTTTTTAGATTCTGCGTGCTAAAGCATGAAGATAGACAAACTAATAATCGCTTTGAGAGTTCAATAAATGGTAAAAGTTAACCTATTGACCTATCTAACTTTCAATTTGAACATGCTCATTGACAAAGGAAAAGGTATGTCATTGAAAGAGACCAGACAACTGTGCGAAGAAAGAACAATACTTCGAGAATTGCAAGAGAGATTTCCCTTTGCAGAAACACACCTTGACTTATCATTACTAAAGTTGCAACCAGATGCCGAAGAAGAAATCGAGAATATCTTTTACGATATGGCAATTTCACTAAAAGACAGCGAAATGTGTGTGGGAAACAACGGTTTATGTCTGTTAATTGCATACATTCAAGAACAGATTCAAAGAGAAGCAAAGAAACTCGAAGAGAAAAGCAGCGACTAAATCTGTCAGCACAATAATAAGTTATTGTTATATCAGTCAAAATATATGATTATTCTAAGCGTTAGTAGCGTTTCTACTATCAAAAAAGCCCAAAATTATCGGACGTTCGATAACTCTTGAGCCCCCCGCATTTCCCGTTTTTTCTAGTTCTGAAGATTTTCAGTAAGCAAACCTTATTTCCCTGTTCTGTGCTGTTTATTACGATTCAAATAAATAGAGGCGATAAAATGTTATCACGTGATTGCGACGGATGCGGAATTATGGTCTCTGAATGTCGGCACCGTTTTGTTAAAGTTTCTGTCGGCGAGAAAGTCTATTGTCCCGACGGAACCGCACATCTAGTCGATTCAAAACCGTAGTGACGGATAATTCCTTCTCCCCATCGAGTTACTGTTTTTTCTTTCTCCCCTTTTGGCGTCCAAAGCCCCAGCAAACCCCTGCTTTTGCAAGAATAGATGAAGTCTGCTGGAGACAGAAGCTACTCCCCGCCTTTCTTAGACGGGTTACTTTGAACCCACATTGAGGGGGGGGAATGTCATCCGCATTTCTCCTTTTTTTGCTTAATCCAAAAGATAATAGAAAACTTGGATTATCCTAAATTTGACCATTTATCCAATCTTATTGCGGGTTCATTCTGCGATTGTTTACTTCTGACACGAGTCTTTTTTGAAGGCGGAGACATTTCAAGAACGCGTTCTTCACTTTTCAATAATTCAGGTGTTGCTAACTTAATTCTTGCTAAACGTCTTTCCATAAGTAAGGTTACCCGTACCCTTGCACGTTTTATCAAATCTTCTGGAAAATTGAAAATCTCCCCTATCGCTGAGTCAATTAGTTCAAATTGTGGTTCAAACGCCTTGATATTGCTTAAAGTATTAGCTCCGCCTATCTTGCGAGAGGCATTTTCTAAGGTATCAAAAGTTTTAGCTAATTTCTCAATTTGGTCATTTGATAACGCTCTAACATCAGGTATTGGAATATCCTCAGCTTGTGTTGTTTCTAAAGCAATTAACCCTAGAGCTGTTGACCTCCCTTCAATTTCTACGTGAAGTGCAGAAATACTTGAGTTCATGAAAGCCAAAATAGCTTTCCTCAAGAAAGAACTTCAAAAGCGGATAGCCAAAGGCAAACCCAGAGAGCCAGTTTGTTTTGGATCTATCTCAGACCCGTACCAAGCAATAGAAAGGACGTACCAGATAAGTCGAAAAATGCTGGCGGTTTGTAATGAACTCTTACCCAGTTTTTATTGTAACGAAATCAGATTTGGTTGGAAGAGACATCGATGTGCTCCCTTCTCTTGCAAGAAGAAGTCTGGTTGCCATAAACTTCACTATCACAACTGTAAACGCAAAACTGCTTAGAAAACTGGAACCATGTGCTCCGGCAAACTTCAAAAGATTGGAAGCTATGAAAACACTAATAGAAGCTGGAGTAACCTGCAACCTTTACTTGTTTCCGATTTTTCCAATACTATCCGATAACGTGCTAAACTGCTACATTAAGAAAGCAAACGATTATGGAGCCAAATGCCCTCGTTAGTTTTATAGTTTGGATCTTAAACTATTTTGGATTCTGGGCTGTTTTCTTTTTAATAATTCAGTCTTTTACGTTGGTTTACGCTTCTCTAAGTGGAGTTGGCAAGTTAGTGAAGTGCAGTTCTCAAAAGGTGTTATATTCGTTTATCGTTATTATTGTGTCTGGGGATGCCAATGCAGAGTCGAAGTAGAAGATCTATGGTCTTTCTATTGCCGTTTGCGGTGGTCGTTTGGTTATGCGGATACGGTCTATTAATTGTTGATTCGATTCGCAGACCACGAAAATCGCAAACTATGCAACGATAAAACTGCACCAAGCGGACTGCGGTAACCTGAAGTGTAGTTACTCCTATGCAAGAGCATACATTATTATTTTCGGATTTATTCATCAGGTGGAATCCTGGAATACTTCGCTTCTCTTCTTTCGCCGTTGGGACTTGGCTTTTTTGGGTTTAGCTGTTTTTATTGCGGCAGGTAGGTTGGTGAGGGCGGCTTTCTTGAGGGTTTCCAGTTTCTTTATTTCTTTAGGTCCAGGTTTTTCCTCGGTGATCATCGCGTCTAGGAGTTGAGCGAGGGCTTCTTGAAGGTTTTTGAGTTCTTGCTGCATGCCTTTGATTTCGGCGGCTACTTTGTCGGGGTCAGGTTTGGGCACCGAAGTTTCCTCAGCTATTCATGTTGTTATGTTTTAGTTATAAGCCTTAAGCCAAAACCCAAAAGCGAGTCGGAGCCGGGGAAAAGGAACTGCTTTTATCCTTAGCAGCCCGATACATTTTAGGCAAGGTGACTCAACACGCCCCGCTATACCCGACCAGATGCCATGCAGGAGAAAGCCCGCAAACTAGTCGAAAGCCGCCGAGTAGAATTCCTAAGCACCGGCGTCTACAACGTCATTGGAGACCACGGAACCTACACCGTCAGCATAGACTACAAAGGCAACATCAGCTGCAACTGCCCCGGGTTCTTGCAGAAGGGGAAATGCAGCCACGTCGCCGCCGTAGAACTCATCAAACACAACCGACGTTAAAGCGGTTTTACCAGAAGCCGCCTTTCGCCTTCACGGTCACTTGCGCGTTTAGTGATCCAGCGCCCAGTGCAGCTAAAGTGAAATTGTACGTTCCTGATCCAAGTGTAATCCATTCGCTTGTGTACGAGGTTTGTCCACCCTGCGCCGCCCGATGCGTAAACACCGTGGTGTTTCCGTTCACGATTTCCGCAGACCAAAGCGCTCCGCCGCTGCTAATCGAAACCTGCACCTGAACCGCGCCGTCCAAAACGGGCACCTCAAAGTTATCGTGCACCACATCCGCTCCCACCGAAAACGAAACAGGGACGGTTAGAACTGTTCGGGGATAAGTTAAATCTGCAAAAGCCGCCACCGCAACCACAATGGCCACCAGAATCACTGCGGCAACTCTCAAACCCATAGATGACTTCTTTTTTGTTTGTTCCATAAAACTCGCCTACTACATGATGGGGTTTGAGGATGATAAGGCTTACTGGGAAAACAAAGCCTCAAGAATCCTTGCCTGTTGTTTTACTTCTTTCTTTAGGCATTCTTTGAGGAGGACATTTGTTAGCCCGTAGATTGAGGCCTTTGAACAAGGCGAGTTCTCGAGAATTAAAGGAGTTGAGTCTAGTTATAGAGAGTTTACACCGAGGCAAGAACCCAAGTTAACGTAGTTGTGTCATACATACCGCTAACATGGCTTCATAATTCATTAGGCTTAAATTGGTCTAAATCACCTAACAGGGTTAAGCTCGTAGCTGTTGAAACTTCAGGGATCACGGTTAATTCAATCGAGGAGACTTAGCATGACTAAACCAACAGACTTCGAAAAACATCTTCTGGACTCAATAGACGACGCCCTGTCCTCACTAGGAGAAGCAGCTAAGAAATCCATCTACCTACACTTTGAACAAGACTTCAACTTAAACCGAGATGAAATTCCCAAGCGCCTTGACCAATTTCAATTAGCACTCGAAAAAATCTTTGGAATAGGCTCAAGATACATCGAAATCATGATCATGAAAAACCTCCACAAAAAAATAAGCCTCACCATAGACTCAGAACAAAACCGGCAACTTGAATTCATCAAATACGTAGACACGGTCCGATGCGAATACTCACCGGAAAGCTGCATAAACGAAAACCTCTAACACATTTTTACCAATCTATATTTCCAGTTCATAAACCCTTTATCTTGCAAACACCAAAGAATTGACTCAGATAACCTTCAGCGAGGAATGAAAAATAACTCAACCAGCACCACAGGACAAAAACAAAACCAGCAGAATCCTAATAATAGACGATGACGAAAACATACGAAAAGTCCTGCAAACCATACTCGAAGACGAAGGCTACATTGTGGAAACCGCAGAAACAGGACAAGCAGGGATCGAGAAAACCGAAAACGCCTTCTTCAATCTAGCCCTAATTGACGTACGCCTGCCAGACATGGAAGGCATCGAGCTGCTTACAAAACTCCACGAAAACAAACCCAAAACCCGCAAAATCATCGTTACCGGCTACCCGACACTGCAAAACGCAGTGAGCGCAGTAAACAGAGGCGCAGATGCATACGTATTGAAACCCTTCGATGTGGAAAAAATACTCTTAACCATCAAAGACCAGCTAAAAAAGCAGGTTGAAGACAAGAAATTTAGCGAAGAAAAGATTGCAGAGTTTATTGAAACCCGCGTCAGAGAGCTGAACGCGGAAACCATTGTCAGCAATAGCAAATAATTTCTTGTTTCTTCCTTTTTGTTTCTATTTATCTTTTGTTAGCTAGTTTCGATTGCTAACGAGTCTTAATATTTGACGTTTTGGGAAATAGACTTTAAAACAGTTTTCTTTAGTATATATAAAACAATATTGCCTCAACGACGGGAAAACACGCTTAAGTCTCCGAAATAGGCCCACATGCACACCACTGAATCATGTGCATTTTGCGTTTTGCTACTTGAACAGCATAGACATTTTGATGTCTACAATAGGTAAATAGCACACTACTGTTAGTGCATAGTATCACCAGTACCCACTAACGTGGGCTATCCACTAACACAACGAGACCAAAAAACATGAACTGCCCCTACTGCAACTCCGAAGAATTCAAAACCCTAGAAACACGCGACTCATTAGAGAACACCACACGCCGAAGAAAAGAATGCATCAACTGCAACAAACGCTTCACAACCTACGAATACGTCGAAACCGTCGAACTCATGGTCCGCAAAAAAGACAGCAAACTCGAACGCTTCGACGCCAACAAAATAATCCGCGGCCTACAAAAAGCATGCGAAAAACGACCAATAACCATGGACCAAATCAACGAGTTAGCAGGACACATACGACAAGACTTAATGCTAAAGGGCAAAGAAGAAGTCTCATCGCAGGAAGTCGGCGATTCAGTCATGAAGTACCTCAAAAACTTAGACAGAATAGCCTACATCCGCTTTGCTTCAGTTTACAAAAAATTCGAAGAGCCTGAAGACTTCAGGCAATTACTCCTCGAGGTAAAAAAACAATGAAGTACGTTAGAAAAAGAGATGGAAAACTAGAACCTTTCGATCAAGAACGAATCACAGTAGCAATTTGGAAAGCCGCAAAGGCTGTAGGCGGAAAAGACCGCGAACAATCAAAAAAAGTCAGCAACCAAGTCGTAACTGAACTTCAAAACCGATACGGAGACGACGGCTGCCCCACAGTAGAAGAAATCCAAGACTTTGTAGAAAAAATGCTCATTGAAAACGGTCACGCCCAAACAGCAAAAGCCTACATCCTCTACCGGAAACAGCACCAAGACATGCGCGAGTTAGCAGCGCTTCTAAGCAGCGCAGATCTCGTCGACCAGTATCTTGAAGTCGAGGACTGGCGAGTGAAAGAGAACAGCAACATGAGCTACTCGTTGCAGGGACTAAACAATTACTTATCATCCACTGTTATCGCAAAATACTGGATAAGCCGTATCTACCCCGAACGCATAGCCGAAGCCCACTTCTCAGGTGACATCCATATCCACGACCTAGGCGTCTTAGGCCCATACTGCGTAGGCTGGGACGTAAGCGACCTACTCATGTGCGGCTTCGGAGGCGTACCGGGCAAAATAGAAAGCAAACCCGCCAAACACTTCCGCACCGCACTAGGGCAAGTAGTCAACTTCTTCTACACCCTACAAGGAGAAGCCGCAGGCGCACAGGCATTTAGCAACTTCGACACCTACCTAGCCCCCTTCATACGCTACGACCACCTATCCCAAAAAGACGTAGAACAAGGACTCCAAGAATTCTTCTTCAACATGAACGTCCCCACCCGCGTAGGCTTCCAAACACCCTTCACCAACCTAACCCTCGACTTAACCGTGCCCGAATTCATGAAAAACGAAGGCGTCCTCTTCAACGGCAAAGTCACCGAAGACACCTACGGCGACATGACCAAAGAAATGGAAATGTTCAACTCAGCCTTCGCCGACGTGATGGCACAAGGCGACTCCAAAGGCAGAGTCTTCACCTTCCCCATCCCAACATACAACATAACCAAAGACTTCGACTGGGACTCAATCGTCTCACAAAAAATCTTCGAAGTCACCGCAAAATACGGCGTACCATACTTCAGCAACTTCGTCAACAGCGACATGCGACCCGAAGACGTCCGCAGCATGTGCTGCCGCCTCAGAATCGACAACCGCGAACTACGCAAACGCGGCGGAGGCTTCTTTGGAGCCAACCCGCTAACTGGCAGCATAGGCGTAGTCACCCTAAACATGCCAAGAATCGGCTACCTAAGCAAAGACGAAGACGAATACTTCGAACGCGTAACACGCATAATGGATACCGCCAAAGCAAGCCTAGAAATAAAACGCAAGGCACTCGAAGCCTTCACCGACGACGGCCTCTACCCCTACAGCCGCCGCTACCTACGCCACGTTAAAGAAAAATACGGCAAATTCTGGAAAAACCACTTCTCCACCATCGGCTTAGTAGGCATAAACGAATCCGTCGTGAACCTCATAGGCCAAAACATCGCATCCAAAGACGGCTTAGCATTCGCAGTAAAAACCCTCACCTTCATGCGTAAACGGCTCACAGACTACCAAGAAGAAACAGGTGACATTTACAACCTTGAAGCCACACCCGCAGAAGGCACCTCATACAGACTAGCACGCCTCGACAAACGCAAAAACCCCAACATAATCTTCGCCAACCAACACCAAGTCCAAACCCAGCACGCCGAACCCTTCTACACCAACAGCAGCCAATTACCTGTAGACTTCAACGGCGACCTCTTCGACGCTTTGGAGCACCAGGAAAACCTGCAGACTCTCTACACAGGCGGCACAGTCTTTCACATATTCTTAGGCGAACGCCTACACTCATGGAAATCCGCAGCCGAACTCATCAAAAAAGTCGCCTGGAACAGCAAACTACCCTACTTCACATTGACCCCAACGTTCAGCATCTGCCCAAACCACGGCTACACCAACGGCGAACACAAACAATGCCCATCATGCGGCGCAACTTGCGAAGTCTACAGCCGCGTCGTCGGTTACCTACGACCCGTAGACCAGTGGAACGATGGCAAACAAGCAGAATTCTCAATGCGCAAAACCTTCGACAAATCCCTCATCATGGCAACAGCACCCGTAGCAACTTAGAGAGGTCAACAAATGAAGTTCTGTGGGCTACAAAAAATCAGCTTAATCGACTACCCAAACAAAGTAGCCTCAGTGCTCTTCACTCCCGGCTGCAACCTACGATGCGGGTTCTGCCACAACTGGCGCATAGCCGTTGACCCCCAACCTCCCTTTCTACAAGAAGGAACTGCACTTGAGATGCTAGAAGCCCGCAAACGATACGTAGACGCCGTCGTCGTCACCGGCGGAGAACCATGCATGCACAAAGAACTCCCAAAATTCCTCGCAAAACTCAAAGAACGCGGATTCCAAGTAAAACTCGACACAAACGGCTTCTTCCCCGACATCCTCGAAGAATGCCTCGGACACGTAGACTACGTTGCTATGGACCTGAAAACCTCACCTAAAAAGTACAGCCGCTTAGGAGCCAAAGACACCGGCGGACTCATGCGCACCATCGAAATTCTCAAAACTGGCAAAGTTCCCTACGAATTCCGAACCACCCTTGTACCGGACTTAGTTACACCCGAAGATGTAGCCTGCATCGGAGAAGTCGCGAAGGGCGCGGAAACGTTCGCGCTGCAGCAGTTTGTGCCCGACGATACGTTGGACAAAAGCTTTCAAGTGCTAAAGCCTTACGCACCCGAAGTCATCAAAGGATTCGCCCAAACAATGCACAAATACGCACAAAACATAATACTACGCATGTAGAAGCCTCAGCCTTCTTTCACTTTCTTCTTTCGCCTATTTTTAGATGTATTCTTTGATGTGTAAGACTTTAAACTGTGAGTTTGCTTTTTTGTACAGTCCGTCGTCCGCTGTGACTAAATCTGAATCTAGTTGGTTAGCTAGAAAAAGATACGCCGCGTCGTAGACTGTTATATCTAATTTACATGCTATGCCTAACGTTTCAGACGCTTCGGACCAGTTCAGTTCGCGAAATTCGAGGGCTAAGTCATTGAGGTTTTCTAACGCCTCTTGAGCTGCTATCTGTGTGATTCTATTTCGTATTATAGCTTTCCAGAGCGAATTCGCAACTTCCTGCACCATAAAAGAAGGCGCAAATAACGTAGCTCGTCTCGAGACATGGCGATCTTTCAGCATAACCGCTTTTTCCTCAAACGGTTCCCCAGACAAAACCCACTTCACGGCAACACTTGCATCTACTACATACTGTAGTTTCACTATCTTTCCCTGTCTTCTCGAATCCATGCTACAATTTCTTCTGTCGACGTTGGTTTGGTGTGTTTTCTGATTTCGTCGAGCCTTGCGGAAGCCACTCTCATTTTCTGTTCCTCAATCTTGTTTTGAACACATTCGCGGATGTATTCGCTCCAATTGATTTTGACCTGTTTCATGTTCTTCTTTAGTTCGTGTGGAACTTTTACGGTTATTTGGTCAGTCTGTTCCATATACATCCATGGTATATATTGGTTATATGTACTAATAAGTATTACACGTCTGGTCTGCGGGAGCTTTTCTACAAAAAACAAGCCTTAACGCAAAAATGAGTAACCTCTTGGTTTCTCGTAGAAGCCCTTGTTGTAGGCGTTATACAGTCACAACTGCTTAAGAACAATCAACCAAAACGTTCTATTGCACCTTTCTGCGGAGAATTTTGAATTGAAAGTAGCAATTATCGGAAAAGGCCACGTCGGATCAGCAATAGCAAATGGGCTAAGCGGCAAACATGAAGTCCAGTTTGGCCACCGAACCCCAAAAGAATCCGTTGCCGAAGCCGCTCGATGGGGCGAGCTCATTATCGTAGCAGTTCCTCATCATGCAGTGCCAGACACTGTTAAGAGACTTGGAGCCACTGTAGACGGGAAAGTCGTGTTAGACGTAACCAACGCCATCGGGGAAAATGGCGACTTAGCAGTTGGCTTCTCGACGTCAGCTGCTGAGGAACTGCAAAAGCAGTTGCCCAAAGCCCGCGTGGTAAAGGCGTTCAACACAGTGTTCGCGCAAAACCAGAGCACAGGTAAAGTGGGCACCGAAGCATTGACGCTTTTTGTTGCAGGAGACGACAAGAAAGGTAAACAAGCCGTCATGAAGCTAGGCCAAGACATCGGGTTCGAACCCATTGATGTTGGTCCATTAAAAGCTGCTCGTTACTTAGAGCCGATGGCTATGCTCATAATTAATCTCGCTTACGGATTAGGTATGGGAACCTGCATGGGCTATAGGCTCTCTAAATGCTAATCGGCAGGTATTTTTGAATGGCTTTTGTTGTCGCCTGTTCGCAGTCACATATGTTTAAAACGCGTTTAGCAAAAAATATAACAGTCACTGCAAAACATAACAATCCAATCCTTACCCCAAACCGGTCAAGGGTCTGTGGTGCCACTAACCTAAATCAAAACAAAAGGGAACCTCCTGATGATTGTTAATCTATACGTCGCTGTAGATTTGGCGATAGCTCTCTTCGCCTTAGCCGTTGGCTCCTACGCCGCCTACAAAGCCTACAAAATTGACGAAGGCTCCAAAGCCACCGAAAGCGACCGACGATACGAACTGGAAAAAGACTACTACCTGGTCTCCACCGTAGGCTGGATGACATTCGCAACAAGGTTGCTGGCAATTCCTCTTTTCTGGATCACAGTCGTCTCACTCATTCCTTCAGTGCCCGGAGCGATGTGCGAGTACGGGGTTTTCCAAGCGGGCGCACCATATTCCTGGGCGGATTTCTACCTAAAACTTATCACCATGTTCGCGTTTGGCGGCTGGCTGTTCTTCGATTTCATGAACCGCAAACTAAAAGGAACTCCGCTGATGGGCTCACTTTCGCGCAGCTTCGTTTTGCTCATTCCGCTACTGTTCATCGATGCTTCACTGGACATTTCCTTTTTCGGTGGGCTCAAACCTCTTGTTGTCCCATGTTGCATGGTGGCATACTCAAACACAGTTGGGGGTCTATTCAACGTCGGCTGCCCGTTCTGCTTCATAACATACCAGTACCCATTGCTTTGGGGTGTCATCCCAGCCTACGCAATCTCCGCGGCACTGATGATTTGGAGTTTCATGTTCCAGCGGCACACTCGCGGATTTGGAGAAAAGAAAGAGGGCGCCAACGCGTCTCTCCGCAAAGTTCTAATGCTAAGCGTGGCCTTGGCGGTAATTGGCACTGTACTTTTAGTCGTTCAGGTAGGTTTAGGTTCATTTAGGCCCGCGTGACTGGAATTTGAGGCTTAAGATTTGAACACTAAGAAACTTTTCGCCATAGAAATTGCTTCAGCAGTCCTCGTGCTAACCGTTATTCTAGTTATTGTAGAGGTTACTCCTTACCTTTCCAGTTCACAAGCAAACGCCCAAATAGGTATGTACAACGAAAAAGTCTTCGCGAAAGGTCTTGTTCCTTTGGCTTTGGGGCAGACAGCAAGCGCCCAATTCAACTATTCCACCTACGACCCGGCAATCCTTGTAATCGATTTAGCGTTTCAGGATTGGCAAATTCCAGGAGACTTATCATTATACTGCAACGGACGACTAATAGCGACAATCCACGCAACCCCCAATAACCCAACTGTAAGGTTAACAACAATTTCAGTTTCAGGGTGGGACTGGGTAAAGCCACCATCCATTAACTCCTTCACTTACGGCAACGAAGTCACCTTCGTATCGGAGCCTGAAACCGGGTTTGAAGGAACATTCACATATCAAATTGACATAAGAGGTAGCAGATAAAAATGAAAACCAAAACAATGTTAGCCGCAACTGCTGTATTACTTGCTTTCGTTTCGATTTCCTGTTTAGCAAGCGAGCTTTCTTGGTCAGCCTCCGCAAGCAGCTCAGATTCTCTGCGTCAAACAATAGGACTGCCAAGCATCGTAGTTGGCAACTTAAACCCATCAGCAAGGAATCCTG
>JADGNF010000001.1 GCA_017883615.1 Candidatus Bathyarchaeota archaeon | reverse complement strand
TCTGTTTTCGGAAACAGTTTTGGTTGCTTTACCTTCGCTCTGAATTCTAGTCTGAATGAGGCCGCTTTTTGCTTCGTTTTCTCGGCTAACTGCCGCCCAAAAGAGCAAGTTTTCTTTCTCCATTTTTGTTGCACACGCAGAAAAGATTTCTGACGCTTCAAGGAACATGCTTGCATTGAAAAGTGCGGAAGCTTCCTGAAGACGTTGTAGGTCTGGCAAATGTAAGGTGCCCGTTTCTAAGTGCATGCTTTCTCTGACGGGACCTTGCACCCTGCGAGGTTCTAGCTTCGCCAAATCTTGGGGAGCATTTATGTTAACGAAACTTTTCAGTTCGGGGTCCAAATCAAAGATTTCGCTTACGATGGAAAGGAACCAAACATTCAAGGCACCTCTGATTATATCGTCAGAACGAGGACGCCTCAGCTGGCAAAGTGTATCAGCTATTGGCAGGGCCATTCTTCTTTCCAGAACCATACTGAGTGTTTCCAATCTGCCATTGGGCCACATCGGAACCACGACATGCGCGTCCAGTGACTTTTGGAACATATACTCAACGACTTGGGTTTTCATGAGAGGCATGTCGCCAGGCAAGATTAAACAGTAATCCGCGTTAACATTTCTCAGTCCAGTATCAATAGCAACCAGTGGTCCCCCAAGGCAGCTATTTTTCTGGTCAGCTATCAATCTGACATTTGAAATGCCATGGCTTTTCAGTATTTCAGTGTATTTTTCTTTTCTTGTTTCATCGTTTACGCAAACGACAATTTCTTCTACGGTATTTTGAACGTTTTGGATCGCGTGAATCAGAAGGGGCTTCCCGCAGAGTTCTGCCAAAGTCTTATCTTGCCATAAATCTGGTGACATCTGGAATCTTTCTCCTTTTCCGCCTGCAAGTATTATGGCCGCCCTTCGAATCATAACATTAGCCTAATTTCGCACTTTATTTCTACAGACTTATTGATGGCGTTTTTATTTAGGTTATTTGGATCATATCTGCTAAAACTCCTAGTTAACAACTTAAATTTTCCAAACTTACCATGCGGTTCTAGTTCGTCGCAAAGGGTTAATATAAACGCTGAGATTTTGAACATATAAATTCAATAATCCGCGATGCGTAGTACTCTTTATGGTTCGTCTGGTGGACATAACAAAAATTGACCTTTCAACGGGAAAGGCCCAGGCGATTCCCGACTTTGTCGCTGAAGAAGTCCCATTTCACCTGTTCATAAACTCCATTTTTTGGGCAACCATCCTTTCTTCTCCAACAGACCTCAAGGAACTTGCGATCGGTCATCTACTTTCTGAGGGCATACTGAAATCCATCGACGAAATCGAGGAGGTGACCCTCAAGGAGGCGGAGGGAACATGCGATGTCAAACTGAAACCCGAAGTTAAAGTTGAGGACCGCGTAAGGCTTTCAAGGCTTCATCAACGCGTAATCACCTCAGCATGCGGAGCCGGTTCGCCGTACCAATACATGGGCAAAACACCCAAGGTCGAATCTAACCTATCAGTGAAAGCTCAGATAATATTTGACAGCGTAAATCAACTCAACTTCAAAGCTGAAGGGTTCAGACAAACTGGAGGATTGCATGTAGCCGCACTTTACAAAGCTGACGGCTCGCTAGTCGCGCTGGCTGAGGATGTGGGCAGGCACAATGCTGTCGACAAAGTAATAGGCATGGCAGCCCTCCTCAAAGTTAACTTCGGCTCTTGTTTTCTCGCTTTAAGTGGTCGCATGTCAGGAGACGTCGCGTTTAAAGCAGCAAAAGTCGGCTTACCCATAGTCGCTTCATTGTCTGCTGCGCTTTCTTCGGGTGTAGCAGTTGCAGAATCGTCAAATTTGACTCTAGCTGGTTTTGTGCGGGGAAAACGCATGAATGTTTACACGGTTCCTTCCAGAATAGTTGTTTAGAGATCTCTTTCTCTAAACTTGCTAGATGTTGATTTTTCCATGTTTTTTGAACTTACTCTTAAATATAACCAGATAAATCTCTATTGGATAAGGTCAGATATCCATGGAACAAAAGTTGCATGTGACTCTGCTTACAGGCCGTACAATCGAGCAAGGCGTAGGCAAAGAGTATGGAAAAGCTTCACACGAATATTATGATGCATGTTCAATGTGTTACATGGACTCGGACGACATGAGGAAATTGGGTATTAAAAGTAATACTAACATTAAGGTGACTACGCCGGTTGGGTCAGTTGTCCTTAAAGCGGTAAAGTATCCGCGTGGTCCAACTCCTGGTTTGATCTACATTCCTTATGGTCCATGGGCAAATGCCATCTGCAGCTATGCAACAACAAGCATAGGTATGCCCTCTTTCAAGGGCACTCCAGCCGATGTTGAGGCTGCCCCAGGAGAAAAAATTCTCACGATAGAAGAACTTCTGATGAGTGAATTTGGAAGGTAAGAATTATGACCGTTATTAAATCTGTAACTTGCCCAATCTGCGGCTGCTTGTGCGACGACATTGAAGTTACTGTTGAAAACAACGAAGTAGTGAAAATGAAGAACGGCTGCGCAGTCTGCGAAGGCAAATTCCTCGGTTACAAGGGCGAACATCGAACGAAAAAGCCGCTCATTCGCAAGGATGGCAAGCTTGTTCCTGTTACGATGAAAGAAGCCGTTCATGCAGCGGCCGAAGTTCTGGCTAACGCAAATTACCCTATTCTGTATGGTTGGAGTTCCACTAGTTCTGAGGCTCAACGTGTTGGTGTGGAATTAGCAGAAGAGATCGGTGGAGTTCTTGATAACACAGCAGTTGTTTGCCATGGGCCTTCAATTTTGGGTGTTCAGGAAGTTGGCATTCCTACGGCTACTTTGGGGCAGATTAGGCATCGTGCTGACCTGATTATTTACTGGGGCTGTGATCCGTGGAGCGCACATCCAAGACATCTTGAACGGTATACAAACTTCACTGAAGGTCGATTCGAAAAAAGTGAATGGACCTCGTACATGACTAAACTTAAGGCGCACGCTGGAAACAGGAAACTCGCAAGTGCCATGAGAATCGAGGATTCAAAAGCTAAGCCGAAACCTCAGGCATGTTACGTCGGTGGATCGCCGCCAGAATTATCCAAAGGCGGACGCAAACTGATCGTGGTTGATGTCCGAAAAAGCATGACCGCGGAAATGGCTGACTTCTTCATCCAAGTTGAACCTAACAAAGACTACGAAGTGCTTCAGGCTCTAAGAGCTTTAGTCAAAGACAAAGAACTTGATGTTGACTCGGTTGGAGGGGTTCCAGTAGAATATCTTCAAGATTTGGCGGATGCGTTGGTAAACTGCGAATTCGGAGTCATCTTCTTCGGCATGGGTCTAACCCAGACCGCGGGCAAATTCCGAAACATCGAAGTTGCCATTCAATTGGTCAGAGACCTGAACTCAAAGACAAAGTTCATGATCATGCCGATGAGAGGCCACTATAATGTGACCGGCGCAAACGTCGTTTCCTCGTGGCAAAGCGGCTACCCTTACGGCGTAGACTTCTCTCTTGGTTACCCGCGCTACAACCCGGGCGAAACGACCTGTATGGATGTTCTCCTGCGCGATGAACTTGATGCCTCGCTTGTCATAGCGGCCGATCCTGGTGCAAATTTTCCCAAGAACGCAGTCCAAAATATGGTTAAGCACCCGCTAATAGTGATTGATCCACACATGAACGCCACTGCTATGTTAGGCGATATAGTGTTTCCAGCGGCGTTTGTCGGTATAGAAGTTGACGGCACCGCGTACCGTATGGATAGCGTGCCCATACCTCTCCATAAAGTTGTGGATCCTCCAGCGGGTGTGCTTTCTGATGAAGAGATTCTTAAGAAAATCCTTGAAGAAGTCAAGATTATTAAAGCAAAGAACGCGAAGGTTGCCTAAATGACTGAAATAATCATAAAAAACGGCTTCGTTTTTGACCCTATAAATAAGATTAACGGCGAAAAGATGGATATCTGCATCAAAAACGGCAAAATCGTTGAAAGCGTTAACGAACACAAGGCAAAGAAAATTGACGCTACTGGTTTGACTGTTATGCCGGGCGGCGTGGATATTCACACTCACATTGCTGGGGGCGAAGTCAACACGGGACGAATGGTCCGACCTGAAGACCACATCAAAGACGCCGTGAGTAAAACTGCTTTGACTCGTTCAGGTAGCGGCTACTCAATTCCATCAACCTTTGTCACAGGTTATCGATATTCAAAAATGGGTTATACAACAGTCATGAATCCTTCCATGGCACCATTGGAAGCAAAACACACTCATGAAGAACTCAACGACATTCCACTTCTGGACAAGGCATCATATCCACTCATTGGCGACTGGTGGTTCGTTCTCGAATATTTGCAGAAAGGCGATTTGGAAAGCTGCGCAAGACATGTTGCATGGATGATGGATACAACCAAAGGCTACGCCATCAAAATCGTAAATCCTGGCGGCTTGGAATCTTGGGGTTTTGGTAAAAACGTTCACACAATTGATGATCAAGTTCCAAACTTCTGTATCACACCTCGCGAAATAATGGTTGGGCTTGCCAAAGTTAACACAATGCTAAATCTCCCTCACTCTATTCATCTCCACACAAACAACCTTGGGTTACCAGGCAACTACCTCACCACTTTGGACACAATGAGAGCTCTTGAAAACGTGCCCAACAACGGCAAACCTGTTGCCCACATAACCCACCTTCAATTCAGCAGTTTCGGTGGCGACGGATGGGGAAGTATGAAATCGGCAGCTCCCGAAATCAGCAAATACATCAATAACCATAACCACATGACTTTCGACATGGGCCAAGTGATATTCACAGACACTACAACCATGACGGCAGATGGGCCTTTCGAATACACGCTTTACCAGCTAAGTGGACACAAATGGGTTAACAGTGACGTGGAAACGGAAACAAGCGGCGGTATCATTCCTTTCCACTACAAGAAGAACAATGCTGTCAACACAATCCAATGGTCAATCGCCTTGGAATTGGCATTGATGATTGAAGATCCTTGGAAAATAATGATGACTACCGACCACCCGAACGGGGGACCGTTTTTCGCTTATCCGAAAATTATCGCTTGGCTCATAAGCAATAAAGCCCGCATGGCAACATTGAAGCTGTGCAGCAAGAAAGGGCAGAAGAAAAGTCTGCTCCCAACTTTGAACCGTGAGTTGAGCCTTTATGAACTTGCAATAGTTACCCGCGCAGCTCAAGCCAAAGCCTTAGGGCTCAAAAATAAAGGTCACTTAGGTGTAGGTGCCGACGCGGATGTCGCCATATACAACGTCAACCCCGAAACAACCGATATAGCGAACAAATACAAAGGTGTTCGCCGAGCCTTCCGTAGCGCTGCCTACACAATCAAAGACGGCAAAATCGTGGTCAAAGATGGCGAGGTTGTAGAAAACGTTTCTGGGCGAACCATGTGGCTGGATGTGCACACCACCGAGAAAGTGAAAGTTGACGACGATATGCGAAACAGGTTCAAGCAATACTGGACTGTGGAGTTCGATAATTATCCAGTATACGACCATTATCTCAAAGTTCCACAAGCAATAGCTGTGAAGGCGAGTATCTAAAATGATAACACTTACACCACTTAAACAGTTCAAATATCCCGTCTACGCTGAATGCATCACTCCTGATGTTTTTCAAGGCAAAGACATCGCCGAGATCGCCAATCTACCAGTCAATGAAGGTAACCAAGTGAAGAACCTAAGTGACCTCTTCAAAATCGAGGAGGACAATGCCGCGACACCTACTATAACCATAAACGGTGATGCGAGCGAAGTCCGACGCATAGGTATAGGCATGAAAAACGGTGAAATCATCATAAACGGAAACGTAGGCATGCATCTGGGTGAAAAAATGGTTGGCGGCAAAATTACAGTTAACGGTAACGCTGGTCAATGGGTAGGCGGTGGCATGAAAAACGGCTTAATTGAAATTCACGGAGACGCCGGGGACTACTTGGGTTCGCATTACCGGGGGGTCAGCGAAGGCATGAAACATGGCGTAATCGTCGTGGATGGCAACGTTGGCAGCGACTCGGGTTGCTATCTCCGAGGTGGGGTGATCAAAATAAAAGGCAACGCTGGGCCCTTCTTAGGTTATCACATGAGTGATGGCACTATTAACGTTGAGAAAAACGCTGGACCAAGATTGGGCGCTAACATGATTGGCGGCAAAATTGTAGTCGGTGGTTTGGCTGAAGATATGATGCCAACGTTTACGATTGATACTTCAAAGCCCAAAGTCAAAATCGATGACACCCAATCGGCACAGGGTCCCTTTTACGTATTCCTCGGGGACTTAGCGGAGGATGGCAAAGGCAAACTTTTCATATCAAAAGCAAATAATCCTAAATTGAAGTTTTACGAAAAGTACTTGTAAGGTCGCGAAATCATGCATGAAGTCATCAGCGTAAACGAGCTTTCATGGAAAATAGCCCAAAAACTCCTCGACAAACAAGCTTTCTACGGCGTCCACGCCTCAACAACTACCGCTGGTGCCACAGTCATTGACGCCGGAGTCAATGCGGCGGGCGGTTTCCAAGCGGGAAAAGTATTCACCGAACTCTGCTTGGGCGGCGCTGGCAAAGCTCAACTTGGCTTCAAAACTTACGGCGACCTCACGTTTCCATCAATTACTATCTCAACCGACCACCCGGGCATTGCAACGTTGGGATCCCAGTTTGCCGGTTGGCGCATAAAAGAAGCTGACGGCTCCATAGCAATTGGTTCCGGTCCGGCACGCGCTTTGGCGTTTAAGCCTAAAGATGTTTTCGAAGAAATCGGATACAAAGACTCTTCTGATAAAGCAGTTCTAACGCTTGAAAGCAACAACATGCCCTCCGATGTCCTCGTCGAAAAAGTCACAACAGCATGCGGCATCAAACCTGAAAACCTGATTGCGGTTGTCGCACCCACCTCAAGCATCGCTGGCTTAACGCAGGTTACGGGCAGAATCGTTGAAGTCGGCATCCACAAACTCCGCACTCTGGGCTTAAGCCCCAAACTCATCAAGTTCGCCTGCGGTTATGCGCCTATTCCGCCTCAAGGCAAAGACTTCGAAGTTGCAATGGCACGCACCAACGACGCAATCCTCTACGGCGGCACAGTCTACCTCACCGTCGAATACGACGACGAAGCAGCACTCCAAAAAATGGTTGAGCAAGCGCCGTCAAAGATGTCTAAAGATTACGGGAAACCGTTCCTGCAGATTTTCCGCGAAGCCGACAAGGACTTCTACAAAATAGACCACAACCTCTTCGCTCCAGCTGTTTTGATGGTGAATAATGCGAAAACCGGCAAAGTCTTCAAAGCCGGAGAAATCAACCCCAAAGTTTTAGCCCAATCACTGGGATTCTAGCATCATTTTTCTTCCTTAATTTTAGCTGTTTTGAATTTTAGAGATGTCGGTTCGTTTACGGTTGGGTTATCGTTCGTCTGTTTCATCAAATTTATTGTTAAAAAAAGAACAAGAGATGCTGATGGTGATGCGTTTTGCGGCTTGTTAATCTAAGTTTAGGCGAATGCTTCTTTGGATTATTCTCGTTATCAGGTAAGCTAATGGTACGGTATAAAGCACAACAGTGCCATTGAATATGCCTGTCAATGGTAGGGTTCCTATAGTCACCAATTGTGAATAACTGAGTCCAAACGGATAAGGTTGCTGAAGAGTAACATAGTTAATTATTGTCATTACGATTTCGCGAAAGAAGATTCCAAGAATGGTTGCCACAGTAACTACTATTGTGGCTTGATTTCCTTGCGATATGTTTCGGGAGAAGAGCTTGTTTGCTATGTAAACTCCTAGCAGCATTGACATTACTGCCGCAAGATTATAGAAAGGTCCAGCTGGCAAGAATCCTTGGTAAAAAGCAAAGAGCACTAATGCATTTAACAGAGATATTGCTATTCCCGATTTGGGTCCTATAAGCAAAAAGGCTGCAACAATGGGTATTTCCCACAAACCATAAATGAGGTAGGGCGCATATGGAGCTGGAATTCCAATTTTCGATATTGCTGGGTTCAGAGCTACTGTTAAGGCGGCGAAGACAGCGGTTAACGCGAGTTTCTTCGTGTTCATCGTAATCGGGTTAGCTCACCTGTGTCTAGTTATTTAAGAGTAGCTACCCAAAAAAGTGTGACGTTTCTTCATGTTGGAATCCGTCAAACGTAAAATTGGGAAAGTCGATAAATATAGGAAAACAATAACTCATCCAGTAGGGGAAATCGTTGTCCGAAACCAAGCTCACAATCACTGAATTACAATCTTGGCTAGAGAAAGAAACCGGCTCCGTCCTCACACCCGTCCAAACAAAAGCCCAAGAGCAACGCGACCAAACCCGCAACGCTTTGCAGAACCTGAGCGAAGCAAGTAAAATGCTTCTCGAAAACAGCCAAAAAGAAATCGAAAAAAGAAACATGAAAGTTTACAATCGCGCCCGAGCCCTCAACAAACTTGCCAGCCTCTTTATCGAGCGAATCAGGAAACTAAAGGTCCCCGAGCAAGTTTCCTACGATAACCTGAGCGTTTTCGCGGCGGAAACCCAGAAGGCCATTGTAGTAACCGAGATCGACATAAGGAATTGGTTCCCAAAAATCAGTCCCTTCTTCATAATGGACCGAAGAAAATTCTTAACCTTTTACGAAAAAACCAAACTTAACGTTAACTCCCTTAACGACTTTGTGAACAAGGAATATGTGAAGTCAAAGACTCTTGAGAAAACCTTCCAAATAATCGCTGATGTGCAGACTCTTGAACGGCAAGTGGCTGATATTGAAGCTGCGAAGGCAAACCTGCAAAGCGAGCGTTTAGTGCTGGACAAAGAAATCTTGGAGTTGCAGCAACAAGCTTCGCACATGAAGAGCAAAGCCGCTTTGGAACAGGTAACGTCCATTGAAGCCGAAACCGAAGCCTTAAATAACGAACTGAAACAGGTGCTGAATCATCTGCAGAAACCGTTTCTAAAAATGCAGGCTTTGGCAACATCGGGCGGGGGCGGCGGGATAACTCCTGATGAGTTAAAGATGATTGGGCTCTATATGGAGAACCCGTTCGAAGCTGTTATCGCCGAGCAGGCTGGCTGTGGTACGTTGAAGGAAATTTTGCAGAAACTCACTAACTTTCTGGCGGAGGACAAGTTGAAGCTGAAGCCTGATAAACAACGCAAAGCGGAACAGGCGGTGTCCGAAATCCTCAACTCCGAATCTCTCGCTAAGCTTCACACCAGAAGCGTCGAAGTTGCAACCAGAAAGAAGCAGCTTCTTGCTTCCCCTGAAATGGAGGAGGCAAAACGGTGCCTCAGTCTGTTTCAGCAACAAATGGAAACGCTTCGAGTCCGCAAAGGCAACGTCGAAACCGACGAACAGCTCAAAGAGAACCAGCGCCAAGAGCTTATAGCCAGAATTAGCGGCTTCAAGAAGACAATTGAAGCTAACGTTCAAAGTTTCATGGGCAAACAAATCCGCGTCCAATAGTTCACGGGGCGAAAGCCGTGGATTTTTCCAAAACTGTCAAAGAATCTGAAGGGATTTCAGCCGAAGATTTCACAGAGCTAATCGACAAAACTATAGAGTTGCTCCGCTTTGAATCAAACTCGGAGAACTTTACTTTGGCTGGAAAGCTTGTATGCTTAAAACCAGTTGGCGAGGCACTTGTCATCGGGGATTTGCATGGCGATTTGGTAAGCCTCAGAGTCATTTTGGAACAGAGTGGTTTTCTGCAGAAAATGGAAACCGACAAGCGGCAAACGATGGTTTTTTTGGGCGACTACGGCGACCGTGGCGCAAAATCCCCTGAACTTTACTATGCAGTGTCAAGCCTCAAATTGGCTTACCCAAGCCAAGTGGTTTTGCTACGAGGAAACCACGAGGGACCAAGCGACCTGATAGCTTCACCCCACGACCTACCCATTTTTTTGCAACGCAAATTCAAGGAGAAATGGGTTGCAGTTTACCAGCGTCTGGGGGACCTTTTCGGTTACCTCTATACTGCCGTCTATGTGGAGGACCGATATCTAATGGTTCATGGTGGTTTGCCTTCAAAAATCCGCAGCCTCCAAGAAATCGCTGACACAGACAAACCGCACACCCGGAAAACTTTCCTTGAAGAGCTTCTATGGAATGATCCTGACGAGCTGGTGCGAGGCGCTTCCCCTTCCCCAAGAGGTGCAGGTAACCTCTTCGGCAAAACAATCACCCAAGAAGTCCTACAGAAACTGAATGCGAAAATCCTGATTAGAGGACATGAGCCAGCTGTCAACGGTTCTAGCCTAAATCACGATCGCAAAATCTTGACTCTGTTTAGCCGAAAAGGCCCGCCGTACTTTAACAAATTCGGAGCATACATTGAATTGCCATTGAATGAAAAGTTTGAGAACGCAAACCAACTTCTTCCCTATATACACAAATTTTAGACTGGTTTTTTCTCGGAAACTTTAAGAGCCATAAACAGATGCATGTTTGGCAACTAAGCGTTAGGAAGAATCCTTTGTGAAGATTGGCATTGCAACCCGAAACATGGAATCCTGGAGCAGCACCCAAGTCCGCGATGCACTAACCAAACGCGGTATTCCGTATGTGTGTTTCACTTTTCCCAAACTCGTCGCTCAACTCGGGCACAAACCCTATTTCCACGTTAAAGACGTTAATCAACAAGACGTAGACATACTCAAAGACCTAAACGCCATTATTATCCGTCCCATCGGACGTGGCAGCCTCGAGGAACTCGTGTTCCGCATGGACATGCTCTACAAGCTGGAACGCGAAGGCTTCTACGTTATAAACCCCGCCGAAGCAATCGAGCACTGTGTTGACAAATACGACATCCTCTCCATTCTCGAAGACAACGGTGTCCCCGTGCCACGAACTTTTGCAACGGAAAGCGCCAACGAAGCCGTCAAAGCCTTCGCAGAACTAGGCGGAGATGTCGTCGTCAAACCTATATTCGGCTCAAGGGGCATCGGCGCAACCCGCGTCAACGACCCAGAAATCGCATTAACCGTCTTCAAAGCCATCACTTTCCAGCATGGCGTCGTTTATCTGCAAGAATTCATCGAACACGGTACATCAGATATCCGCGCTTTCGTTGTGGATGGACACGTGATCGCTGCCATGCGCAGAGTCGCTCAAGGCTGGAAAACCAACTACAGCCAAGGCGCCAAACCCGCACCCACCAAACTCAGCAAAGAATTCGAAGAACTCGCCGTCAAAGCCTCCAACGCTGTAGGCTGCAAAGTCAGCGGCGTAGACATCATGGAAGGACCCAAAGGACCCTGCATCTGCGACGTAAACAGCCAACCCGGCTGGAAAGGCTTGCAAATGGTCACGAAAGTCAACATCGCGGAAGAAATCGTAAACTTCATGCTGAGCGAACTCAAAAAGTAAATTCGGCTAAGCTTTCCCCGAAAGAATCCGGCTGTAAGGGTCTTGGGCCGCTTCTGGGAAAACCGTTTCTTTTCCCTCTTTTGTGAGGACCCGTTTTTTGTTTTTTGTGAATTCACCAATGAAGCTTGATTCTAAACCGTTTCTCCTCAGCGTCTCTTCAACTCCTTTTTTAGCTTTTGGGTTGACAGCTGCCAGAATTGTGCCCGTTGAAGACATCGCCAGAACTTGTTCATCCGAAAGTCCAAACGCCTGTTGCAGAATCCGTACTTGAAGTTGAATCGGTAGCTTTTCGAATTCGACTTGGAAACCCAGTTTCGAAGCTTCCGAGAGTTCGTTCATGGCGGAGGTGAATCCGCCTTCTGTGGCGTCGTGCATTGCGTGGACGCCCCCGAGTTTGGCAAGTTGGAGGGCTTCTTTGACGCAACTTTGCAGATGAACTTGTTTGGTGAGTTCTTCAGTTTGTTTTTCTCCGAAAAGTTTTTGCGCTTTTGCTTTGTGTGTCAAGGCGAAGTTGACTGCGGTTTCGAGTCCGATGGGTTTTGTGCACAAAATAAGGTCCCCTGCTTTCGCCATAGCGGGAGTTTTCAGCTTTTCCCGTTCAACCGTTCCGTAGATGGTGCAGACTCCAGCTAGTTCACTTATGCCGTCGTAGGTCCCTGTGTGTCCCCTGACGATTGCAACATTCAATTCGTTTGCGGCGTTGCAGGTTTGCCGCATTATTTTCTGGAAGGTTTGCGCCTTAGTTGATCGTGGTCCCATGAGCGTAATGGTGCAGAATTCGGGTTTTGCGCCGAAAAGGGATAGGTCTGAGGCAGCGTAATGGATTAGTAGCCAACCGAACCATTCTTCGGGAACCCCTATACAAGGATCCGTTGCCACTACCACATATTTGTCACCCAAGCGATGGACTCCTGCATCGAAACCCAACTGAGGCGGAACCACGACTCGGGGATCTGGTTTTATGCATTCTAAGAGTTTTTTGAGTTCTTCCGAGGAGAGTTTTCCCATTTTTGTGGTCCTATAGATAGATGCTCAAAGCGTGGCTTTTGTTGAGCAGGTAGATTATGAAGATGCTTATCGCCATCTCGGGCAGCAGGTAGCTGGCGTTGTAGACGGCTGAGTAGACGTAGGGGTTTAAGGTTGGCGCGTAGATAGCAGCGAAGTACCAAGCGCCGGAGATGAAGTGCATAATGAAGCGCCCCGTAATAGCGACAACGACCCCTACCACTGGCCACCGTTTGAAGAAGCCTGCTAATCCTAAGCAGCCGAAGGCGAACGGGTAATCGAGCAGCGTTTGCCACGGATTATAGGCATATGGCAATATGATTAGTTGAATAATGCCGTAAAGTACGCCGGCAACGACACCGATTTTCCATCCCCGTCGCAGCGCCAACCAGAGGATGGGCACCATGGAACCTGAGGTTATGGCGCCCCCCTGAGGAAGCGTGTAAACGATTATGAAGCTCAGCGCCGTTGCCAACGCAACAAAAACCGAGATTTCCGCGAGAATTAGGGTTGTTCTGGTATTAGGTTTATGATTATGGTTTAGGTTGTCTGGAATCTCCACTTGTTCTTTCCCTCCGCCAGTATTACCTGGGTCAGGTTCACAGGGTCGGCAACACAATAGCTGCCCTCTCAGCCAGGTACATTCCCAGCTCCCCAAAGATACCTATAAACCCATAAAGCCGAAAAGAAGCATATTAATTTTCCTAACACATATTCCGGATATTCCCCGCTTATAATTGCCTAAGACTGCTTTTGAATTCTGAACTTAGCTGCACGATTAGCAATTGCCGTGGCTACTGCTCCCGCCGCGACCCCGCCGTCAATGTTCACAACCGCTAGACCCAAACTGCATGATTGTAACATGGCCATTAACGCGCTTAGCCCCTTCTCGCCGAACCCAAAGCTGTTCGAGGTTGGAACCCCTATTACAGGAACATCAACCAAGCCCGCCACTACAGAAGCTAAAGCGCCTTCTCGACCTGCAACTACAACTATGACATCGGCATCTTTTAGCACTAAATCTTTCAGAGGTGTCATTAGCCGATGAATACCTGCCACACCCACATCGTACGCCGCGAAAACTTCGCAGCCCATCTCTTCAGCTATAACTTTTGCTTCTTCTGCTACCCCGATATCTGAGGTACCGGCTGTCAAAATGCCGATCTTGCCTCCCGTGCTTTTTACAACTGCATCAGCCTTTCGGATAATGACCATGCGTGCCCGTTCATGCACCTGCAAAATAGCGCCCTCAGAAACCGTCTCGCGCAAAGCACTTATCTGCTCTTGGGAACATCGGCTTATTATGACTCGCCCACTCTTCGATAGCAATTTTTGAGAGATTTTTAAAAGGTCGCTGGTAGATTTGCCTTCGGCGAGGATTATCTCGGGCACGCCATTTCGGAATTCTCGATTGACGTCGATTTTAGCACAGTTGCCGATTTCTTCGATGGCATGAAACCGCAGTATTCGTTCGGCTTCCTCAACAGATAGCTCGTTTTTCGCGAATTTTTCAAGCACTTCTCTTAACGTTAGCATACAGGCACTACCACTCGCTTTGAGACATAAGTAATATATTACATATATGGCTACTTTCCCATGTGGCTCTAATGATTGGTGACAAGAAACCAGATTCTGAAAAAATCGCCGTAATTGATTGCCAAACCGCCGGCGTCGCAGGAGATATGCTGCTGGGCGCATTGATAAATGCAGGAGCTAACGCCAACAAGGTCAATTCTGCCATAAAAACCCTAGAATCACCCACAGGAAACTATAGAAACGTCAAAATAGCCATCAACCAAGTCATGCGCGGAGAATTCAAAGCCACCCAAATCGACGTAACAGCCGAAGCTGCCACCAAAATCATTGGACAGCAACTTATAGAAACGGTGGAGAAAACCCTTGATTTGTTGCGGCTTTCCGAAAAAGCCAAAAAATTCGCTTCAAACGCCATCCGCACTCTTGTGAACGCCGAAGCAGGATTGCATGGAAACAATTTAGCAAACGCACACCTACACGAAGTAGGTCTAATCGATACACCTGCAGAAATAATAGGTATAGCAGTTGCCATAGAAGACCTCGGATTATTCAAAGGCAAAATTTATGCCACCCCAGTTGCCGTGGGCGGCGGGACCATCAAGTTCTCCCACGGCATCGTACCTAGCCCAGCCCCCGCAACCTTAGCCATTTTGGCATCTAAGAAATTTCCAATGAAAGGCGGACCCATAGAAGCCGAACTAGCCACACCTACGGGCGTCGCCATACTGGTCAACTTAGTAGACGAGGTTACCCGCTTTTACCCCGCATTGAAGCCGTTGAAGGTGGGCTACGGCGCAGGAACTAAAGAGTTCAAAGAAATGCCCAATTGCCTACGAATAGTAATAGGACAACCTGTAGACGAAGGGTTGCTGAAAGACGAAATTGCCGTTTTAGAAACTAATTTGGATGACGTAACAGGAGAAGTCATGGGGTACACATTCGAAAGGTTATTGTTGGAAGGCGCCAAAGACGTAAGCATCATTCCTATTTTCACCAAAAAAAATCGCCCCGGGCAAATCCTGTGCGTAATAGCAAATCAGAAGGACAGCGAGCACCTTTCACGGATAATCATGGAGGAAACCGGCACGTTGGGTGTAAGAGTCACCAATTGCGAAAGGCACATCCTCAACCGTGAATTACACCAAGTAAACATATTCATCAAAGAAACCCAAGAGTCAGTGAACGTGAAAGTCGTTAAAGATGGCAATGGCAAAGTCATTAATGTCAAACCCGAGTACGAGGACCTGAAACGGATAGCGGAAAAAAACCACGTTCCATTAAGAGAAGTCGCAGAAACAGCGAACGCAAAAGCTAGAGAAACCTTCCTCAAAAGATGAAAACCATGAAGACAAACGGTATAGACCAAAAACTTGAAAACCTAAAGTGCTTCATCGAAGAGAAAGGAAAAGACGGCGTAGTAATCGCCTTTTCTGGCGGAGTGGACAGCACGACCTTAGCTGCCATATGCCAACAAGTTTTAGGCGAAAAAGCGGTAGCGATCATTGCGAAGTCACCAACGTATTCCTCAGAAGAGCTAATCGACGCAAAAAATATCGCCGGAGAAATCGGGATCAAATTCAGCATAATTGAAACAATTGAAATGGCAAATGAAAACTTCAGCAAAAACCCCGAAAACCGCTGCTACTATTGCAAACGGGAACTGCTCACTCAGTTATTGGATGAGGCGCATAAGCTTGGTTATATTGCGGTCTTTGAGGGCACAAACTTCAGCGACCTCTCAGAACATAGACCCGGCTTTCAGGCAGTCAAAGAATTAGCTAACGTGTACAGCCCTTGGGTTGAAAACAAATTCACAAAAGATGAAATTCGGTTATTAGCCAAGAAAATGGGGCTTTCGGTACAAAATAAACCATCTTTATCCTGCTTAGCCTCAAGGATTCCTTATAGCGAAAGAATAACTGCTGAGAAGCTGATCCGAGTCGAAAAAGCAGAAGAGGCAATCAAGAAGATAGTTTGTGTGAGGCAACTGCGCGTCCGTGACCACAACGGTTTGGCAAGAATCGAAGTGGGTAAGGATGAACGAGACCTTCTTTGCAGCTTAGAAGTTCAGGACAAGATAAGCAGCGCGTTAAAGCTTCTTGGTTTCAAGTATGTCACAGTAGATTTATCGGGCTACCAAACAGGTAGCATGCTACTGGCCATAGACAAAACACGGCCTCATACATAAAGAGGATTGCTGGCAACAGCAAAAGCGGCAAACATTTTTTAAAGAGGAATATTAAGACCAAAAATTGATCTATTCAGGCGTAACGTGGCGTAGGGTAATGTTTTTAGGTGGTGCCATGGTTTTCCTAAATCCATCACGTTAACGGAGAATAGAATATATGCAGTCTTTGCCGAAAGATTACAACTTTGCCGAGATTGAGAATAAGTGGCAGCTGAAGTGGCAAGAGATGAGCATTTTCCGCTACGACTGGAACGACACCCAGCGTACATCATTCAGCATTGACACCCCGCCTCCTTACCCCTCGGGCGAGTTACACATGGGCAACGTTCTCAACTGGACCTACTTCGACATGGTCGCCCGCTACAAGCGAAGTCGGGGTTTCAACGTGTTGTTTCCGCAAGGGTGGGACTGCCACGGTTTGGGCATCGAAATCCAGGTGGAAAAAACTAACAACATTCGTAAGCGGGATTTGCCGCCGGACCAGTTCCGCAACATGTGCATGGCGCTGGTTGAGAAATATATTGCAATGATGAAAGAGGGTATTCTGAAGTTGGGCTGTAGCATCGACTGGTCAACTGAATACAAAACGATGGACCCAGATTATTGGCGTCGTACCCAACTTAGCTTCATCTTGCTCCACAAGAAAGGCTACATGTATCTGGGAACTCATCCCGTGAATTGGTGCCCCCACGACGAAACCGCAATAGCCGACGCCGAAGTAGACTACATCAAACGCGAAGGTACCCTCCACTACATCCGCTTCCCTCTCGACGGCACCAACGAACATCTCCTAATAGCCACCAGCCGACCAGAGTTCATCCCCGCCTGCGTCGCCGTCGAAGTCAACCCATCCGATGAACGCTTCAACAAATACATCGGCAAAAAAATTGTTGTACCCCTTGTTAACCGCACCGTCACAATCATCGGCGAGGAATCCGTAGATCCATGCTTCGGCACCGGTGTAGTTCAAATCTGTACTTA
The DNA here is from genome assembly GCA_017883615.1 of Candidatus Bathyarchaeota archaeon. Classification (GTDB taxonomy): domain Archaea; phylum Thermoproteota; class Bathyarchaeia; order Bathyarchaeales; family Bathycorpusculaceae; genus JADGNF01. Next base: position 5,914 of record JADGNF010000001.1, on the reverse strand, counting down.
CGGCGACAAAGAAGACGTCAAAACTGTCCTAAAACACAAACTTCCAATCATTCGACTCTTAACAAATAATGGTCAAATCAGCGAAGCAGGCGGGAAATACGCTGGACTTTACCAAAACCAAGCCCGCACTGCTATTGTAGCAGACCTCACAACAGCTGGGTTGCTGGAGAAAAGCGAGAAAATCATGCAGGAAGTCGGCGTCTGTGAACGATGCAAGACCCACGTAGAGATTTTGGAACAGAAACAGTGGTTCATGAAAACAATGGAGTTAACTGACGCAGTAGTAAAAGCCACTAATGAAGTTGTATGGTACCCAGACTTCATGAAAAACCGTTTGATTGATTGGGCTAAAGCGCTGGATTGGGACTGGGTTATCAGCAGGCAACGGCTGTTTGCCACACCAATTCCGGTTTGGTATTGCAAGAGCTGCGGCGAACTCATAATAGCTGAGCCTGATTGGGTTCCAATTGACCCTAAGCTTGAAGGTCCACGCTTGAAGGCGTGCCCCAAATGCGGCGGAACTGAGTTCAGAGGCGAAACCGACGTATTCGACACCTGGATGGATAGCTCCATTACATGCGCAGTTCACGCTGGCTGGCCCGACCGAGCTGACTGGCACAGGCTTTTCCCCGCCAGCATGCACCCATCAGGCACTGACATCATCAGAACTTGGGCATACTACCTCATGGTACGACACCTTGCATTATTCGACGAAACCGCTTACCGCAGCGTTCTTATCAACGGCATGGTGCTGGGGCAAGACGGAAGAAAAATGAGCAAATCCCTCAAAAACTACGCGGCGGCACCTGAAGCGCTTGGCAAGTATGGAGCCGATTCGATTCGGCAATGGGCGGCTGCCGGTGGAGCAACTGGCTCAGACATTCCGTACCGAGTTCAGGATGTGGAGTACGGTCGCCGTTTCCTGGTCAAGTTGTGGAATGCATCCGGCTTCGCTAGCAAACTCCTCACCGACTACGTCCCAAGTAAAGAGGGAAACATCGACCTTCAGCCCTTGGACAAATGGATGCTAAGCAAAGCCGAAAACACAGTAAAGAAAGTCACCGAAGCCTTCGAAAAATGCCAATTCAACATCGCAGTTGAAGAAGTCCGCAACTTCACTTGGCACGTCTTGTGCGACGCATACCTCGAAGCCGTCAAAGACAGGTTATACAACCCCGAAGCACACGGGCAACCCCAAAAAGTCGCAGCCCAATACACCATTTACGAAGTGCTCTACAAGATGCTCCAGCTCCTTTCACCAGTAGCTCCACATTTGACCGAGGAAATCTACCAAACCCTATACGCCGAAGCAAAGGGCTACAAGAGCCTGCAGTTGGCGCCTTGGCCATCATTCAACCCGGAACAAGTCGACGAAGCAGCCGAAAGACGCGGCGACCTCATTGTTGAGTTAATTGGGCAAGTTCGCAGGGAAAAAGCCGAGAAACGAATGTCCCTCAACAACCCCATAAAGCTGTTGACAATTTACGCGGGAGACCACTCCGCTGCAGAAGCCATAACTAGCGCCGAAAAAGACATCAAGGGTGCATGCAAGGTGGAGAAACTGGTGGTTTTGCTCGAAGAAGCCCAAGGAAGAGGCAGAGAAGTAGTTCAGTTCGCTGCCGTACATTTCGTAGCTGAACATCAAGCGGTAACCCCACAGCAAAGTAGAGGCGAATGAATATGAAAACCGTCGGATTAATCGGATGCGGCGCCATCGGAACCGTCCTCGCCGAAGCCATCGAACGTGGACTCGTCGTATGCGACGAACTCTTCGTCTTCGACGTTGACCCCGCCAAAGCGGAAAAGCTAAAGAAAGCCGTTAATTTCGAAGTTACAATCGTTCCCAGCTTCGAAGACCTCCTAAAAAGCAAGCCAACCGTCATCGTGGAGGCGGCTTCACAGCAGGCAGCCAAAGAATACGTTCCCCGAATCGTGAAAACCAAAGCTGAACTCATTGTTATGAGCACTGGTGCGCTGCTGGATTTGGCAGTGGACTTGCGACGTGTGCACGTACCTTCCGGCGCCATAGGAGGCTTAGATGCCATAGCAAGCGCCGCATTAGCAGGTATAAACGAAGTCACCTTAACATCCCGCAAGAACCCCCACGCATTAGGCAAAAACAATACCAAAGCCGAAGTCCTCTACGAAGGCACCGCCGAAGAAGCCGCACACAAATTTCCCCGCGAAATGAACGTAGCAGCCACCCTCGCTTTAACCGTGAAACCCGCCAAAGTCAAAGTACAAGTAATTTCCGACCCCGCCGTCAAACGAAACACCCACGAGATCCAGATAAAATGGCAATTTGGTGACATGTTTTTGCGCTTTAGTAACGAGCCGCACCCCGAAAACCCACACACAAGCGCCCTCGCTGCTTGGTCCGCCATCAGACTGCTCCAAACACTGCTCGAAAAAACCTAAAGCAGTTTGGTTATTCCATCAACATGAGCAAAGTGTTCATCAAAAGAGTAAATTTCACTCAAGCCGTTCTGTTGCATAACATCCACCGCCAACGCATCATTAACTTCAAGCTTAAGGTCCTCTCCCAATTCAACTGCCGCAAAGTATTGGTCACGCGAAACGTCAATAATTTTTAGGTTATCAAGCATAAATAATCCGCGCATTACCACGGTTAGCTTCTCCTTTGACAGACCGTGCTTTAGAATATTCGCCGCCTCAGAAACATGAACAACAGTCATGAGCACTTGCTCTTTGCCCTGAGACACGTTTGCGATTATTTTTTTAGCTTGCTCTTTCATCTGCGCTTCTTTTTCCGTTAGCAGCTTTTTGGGTTTGTAGTACGCGTAGACGAAAACGTTAGCGTCTAAAAACCTCATTTGGGTTGTGCCTCAGAGAACCGTTTCTCGAACTTTGTCCAGTCACCGATAGATTCTACGCCTAAATCCGCTTGATCAAAGAATTCGGTCAAGTCAACTCGGCGCTTTGGAACAAGTTTCAGATACCCCTTACGTTTGATAACGAAAACCTGTTTGCTTTCGCCAATTTCAGATTCTCGCCAATCCGCAGGTAAGATGAGGCGTCCCTGAGAATCCACTTTCTTGATTTCTACTCCACTTTCCAAAGTAATACGCCACAAACTGCTATAATGCTCCATCTAGCTTAAAGATTTTCCTAAGCTAAAAATTTAGCATAAGATGGCAGCAGCAGATTTCTTCCACATTAACCAGCTTTCCGTGGCTTGCTTCACTTTCGCTTCCCTCTCCCACCTTCCAGCAAAGGTCGGTTCGGCGAATCCTTAAAAGCTCTTGGCAGCCTCGGTTTATTTTCTTGACATCGGAGAGCGAAAAATTTGCCACAAAATACATCTGCAAGAAGCAAGTCTGTGTCACGTCAGTTAGAAATTCTCACACGAAACCAATCATCAGGAGGGCGACTTTGTGGGCAGGACTGTTGAATCCTATCGGATGGCGCTGGAAGACGAAATTCGCAGGTGGAACGGGTTCGAGCGGACACTGCGCAGTACAGACCTCGTGGCTTTTGAGGTTTTGATGGATGCATGCAGAAGTTTCGCATCCGCCGGCAGCAATGCAACGCAGCCGATTCTGTTTGAACCAATGATGATGTCGATTGTGCTGTTTCAGCAGGAAAAGATGCAGAAGCTGGAGAAAGAACTCGATGTCCTCAAACAGCGTCTCAGCCAAGCTTAAGCCCACTCGGGGCTGGATCTTTGACGTTTACCCCGCGGGTCAAGGTGAAATGGCTGTTTGGGTCATCGGCGAAGACGGCAAAAGAGTCCGCTTGACTGACCGGTTTCAGCCGAAAGTGTACGTTTCGGGGGCGCAAGACGAAATCGAGCGGTTAGCGAGCAGGTTTTATCGTAACCCGCACATTGCGTGGTGGGGCTTTAGCTACAAGTTCGCGAACCCGACGGACGCAGCGAAAAGCAGAGTGCTGGAAGTCACGCTCAAAGATTGTAGAAGAACCGCTACGTTCACCCGCGACATCCTCAAAGCCGGAGACTACCTCCGTTACGGCGTCCATGACTGTGACTTATACGGCGATCGCGCCTACCTATTCTACCACGACATCTTCCCGCTGGCACACGTTGAGTTAGACGCTGGGGCGGTTGGTTTGCGGTATCGGCTTTTGGACTCCGTGGAAAATACCGACTACGCGGTTCCGCCGTTGCGAGTAATGAAGCTTAAGGTGGAAATAGCCAAGAAAGGCAAACTTTCCAACTTCGATGACTCAATCGGAAGAATCACGGTTGAACAGGCAGAGCAGCAGGCAACAACTGACTGTGGAGAGGAAGCAGACATGCTTCTCTGGCTCACGAAAGCGGTCAAAGAATTGGACCCCGACATTATTTTGACATCTGGTGGAGACTTATACCTCTTCCCCTACCTCATCCACCGCGCCACCGAATGCCATGTTCTCGAGGAATTCATCCTCAGCCGCGACCCTGAACCCTTCGAATCCAGAAAAGTGCGCGGAGGCAGAACCTACTTCTCGTATGGACGCACGTTTTACCGGGCTTCAACAGTGAGGCTGTTTGGACGCGTCCACATCGATGAGGGTAACACTTTCGCGTTTAGCGAATGCGGATTTGACGGCTTATTCGAAGTAACCCGAGTCTGTCGAATGCCGCTACACACAGCTTCCCGCGCCTCCATCGGCACAAGCATGTCTTCGCTGCAATTTTACCAAGCCATAAAAGACGATGTCCTAATTCCCAGAAACAAAAACATCCCAGAAGCCTTCAAATCCGCTTACGAGTTACTTGTGGGAGATCGCGGCGGCTTCGTGTATGAACCCCGCGTAGGTATCCACGACGACATAGGCGAGGTTGACTTCGCTTCAATGTACCCCGCCTTAATGGTGAAGCACAACATCTCCGCAGAAACCGTACTTTGCAAGTGCTGTCCAAACTCCACGCGGCGCATCCCCGAACTAAACTACAACATCTGCGAAAAACGCACAGGAATCGTTCCCAAAACCCTCAAATTCGTCGTGGAAAAACGGCAAACCTACAAGCAACTTCGAGACCAAGCAACCGACCCGGCAGTCAAGGAGGTTTATGAGCGGCGGCAAGGCGCACTGAAGTGGATTTTGGTGACTTGTTTTGGCTATTTGGGTTATCGTAACGCAAAGTTTGGTACGGTCGACGGACACATCGGCGTGTGCGCGTTTGGCAGAGAAGTCTTCCTTCGGGCAGCCCGCACGGCGGAGAATCGGGGGTTCACAGTTCTTCATGGCATCGTGGATTGCTTGTGGCTCAAAAAAGACGTCGCCTCCATCGAGGAATACCGCGAGTTGTGTAGGGAAATTAGCCGCGACATTGGCGTACCCCTAAACTTTGACGGCAGATACAAATGGATTGTGTTTTTGCCTAGCAAGGTGCACCCGCGAGTCGACGTTTTGAACCGCTACTACGGCGTCATGGAGAGTGGCAAACTCAAAGTGCGCGGTATCGACGTGCGACGCAGGGACACCCCCAAATTCGTCTACGACGCCCAAATGGAGATGATTCGCGTGTTGTCAACTGCAGGTAACTCTGAGGAATTCATGCAGAAAATACCCGCCGCTTTCAGCGTAGTGAAAGATTACAGGCGGCGATTGCTCGACAGCGAAGTCCCAATTTGGGATCTAATCGTGACCAAGCACATGTCCAAGCAGCCCGGCAAGTACAAGCAGCACGTTAGCCAAGTCATAGCCGCCGAACAGTTAAGCCGCGAAGGCACCCAAGTTCCGGCAGGAAAAAACGTGAGTTTCATCTTCACCGACGCAACCAACAAGCGGTTTGAGCGAAGAGTAAAGGCAGAGGAACTGATTGAACAGGGCATAAACCCCGACGTTAAACAGTACCTACTTTTGTTGTACTCTTCAGCGGCGAACCTGTTGAATTTCGCAGGGTACAACACGGCGTCGGTCTATGATGCGGTGAGAGGGTACGGCG
>JADGNF010000021.1 GCA_017883615.1 Candidatus Bathyarchaeota archaeon | reverse complement strand
CGTTCCAGACGAGCATAGCAAAATCCAAACAAGTTAGAAGTTTAGTAATCGTCATCATAAGGAATTTGGTTGATTGCTTTTTTGACTTTTTCAAGCGTCATCTCGAATAGTCCCAGACTCTTAGGAACCAAATAAGCTTCTTTCGTAGCCACATCAAAAAGCATGCCAGCCCCACAATTTCGACAGCGGTAAACTTCAAACGGCAGCAAGGATTTTGCGCCCTCATCTTTCGGTAGCAAACGACCACATTTTACACAGTGAAGTTTCATGCGTCTCACAGCATCCTAAGACTCTACATATTGGTCGATTTTATGTTTTGCTAGTGGCAAGTTTTTTATGCTTTTTTGCTTGATTGTAAACAGGGTTTGAAGTTGTCTAAAGCAGCTTTTGGGAGGAACCCCTTTAAAATCGTTGCCGTGATTTTCGCGGTCTTACTGATATTAGTAGTCGTGTTTTTGGCTGTCCCACGTTCGACACCAGTGACACCGACTGTCCCAACGACAATATCGATAACCCAATACCGAAGTCCAGTTCGCGCCGATGAACCGGTAGGCCTTCGGGTGGAAATAGATCCTTTGCCGCCTACAGCAAATGACAGATTCACCAACTTCACCTTTACGGTCATATCCCTAGGAAACCACTCTGAAAATATTACCCTAGACGCAAATAACTCGACAGTAGCCTTTCCTTTGGGCGGAAACGTAATTGACGACTACTTCAACCTCACCGGCGGATTTGTCGGAAGCTTTAGGGTTAAGCTGAGTTTCTTAGGACAAACGTTTGGCAACAAACTATACCTCCCCTCTGAAAATGAAACAGGGTTCACTGCTGCACTCAGTACAACGTTCCGTTCCCCTTCACCGACACCCACGCCTACACCTGCAGTGTAAGCGTTGCCAAAAATAGAAGCCACCGTTATTCTGCTTCTTCCAATAACGCTAATTCTGATTCACAAATCCAACATATTTCGTAATCAATGTTCTCGCCAAAGAAACTCAATTAAAGAAAACATTAGCATAAGAAACCGATATTCCACCCCAAAAAATTGTGAAAAACAAAAAAGAAAAAAAGATTATGCTTGAGCTTTGGGGTGTCTGCTCCGTCTGAAGAACAGAAAACCTAAAACTACAACCACAACAACAACGACCGCAACTATCCCCACAATGACAGCCAAAGACAAGCCTTGATCATTTGGGTTTGGGGAAGTTGATGGGTTTTCAGTTTCCTCGGCTGAAGCAGTTGGAGATGGTGTAGCGGTTTGGTTTGTAGGGGTTGAGGTTGGGGTGCTTGTAGCGTTTGACGATGCAACTGTATGCTGTTGCTTATTCCGCTAATCCCTGGAAAGTTCAAATCGACGACGTTGATGGTTTGTGAACCAGCAGTATTTAGAGTGACGTTGAAAGTTCCGGTGCCGTTAATCATGTTGCATCTCGTGTTTCCTGTGTAGTTTGCTTGCGCGTCTGTTGAGTTGATTTTGAGCACGCCGCCGTAGCTATTGGTACTTGTGTAAGCAGTCACATTGTTGTTGGCGGGATCTAATGCTGTCACGTTAACGGTAACTTTAGAACTTGCGTTGACTGAAGAAGGTGCAGCTACGATACTGAGATGAGTGGCAATTACGGAAAGTGGATTACTTAGAGAAGCTGTCGCCCCGTTCAGTGAATCTGTTACAGTTATAGTTTGAGAGCCGGCAGTTCCAAAATAAGCAGCAAAGGCGGCAGCGCCATTTACCAGTGTGGCAGCCCCATACGGCAAAACCGCTTGTGCATCGGTAGAAGTGAAATTAAGCGGTCCGCCATAATTTGTTACTGTATTGTTAGAAGAGTCCTTGGAGACTACTATGAAGCTAGTCAGGCAGCCTTGATTTATTGGAGAGGTGAGGAAACTGAAGATGAAGTGAATTGGACCCACGTAAAGCATGCAGACGCCTCCAACGCGCGATATGCTTATTTAAGCACGTCACTTCGGCTAATAAAGTTGCTTAAAGAACCTAAAAAGACCATGCTTAACCATTACAGTCAAGACCTGACCACCAAACCTAAAAAGCAAACCTTGTCATAACACTAGCAGTGACTAATTTATGAAAATACAAACTTGCACCATTAAGCAAAAAGTAACCATCCCAGCAGCTACCCCAGAAGAAATCTACGAAGCCTTCACAAACCCAAAAATACACAGCGAATTCACAGGCAGCAAGGCCACTGGAAAACCAAAAGTGGGGGAAAAATTCACCGCTTGGGATGAATACATCTCAGGAAAATACTTGGAACTGGAAAAAGGTAAAAAAATTGTCCAAGAATGGGTTGACACCGACTGGCCCGATGGCTACCTACCGTCAATATTTGAATTAACCTTCAAAGCTTCGGCGGAAGGAACCGAAATCTCAATGATTCAATCGAATATTCCGGCGGCGATGGATAAGGAATTGCTGGATGGGTGGACAGAATTCTACTGGGATCCATTAAAAAAATTCTTTGGCAAGAAAATAAAGAAGAAATAGAAAAGAGGCTTTTCATTAGATAACTTTTGTGCTCTTTTTTCGCATGAAAACCAGAAAGCCTGCAGTAGCCGCCCCAACCGCAACGATAGCCGCAATCGCTAGAACCTCAAGGGTCAGAGGCGAACCTGAACCCGAAGAAAGCGGCTGCTGGCTTGGCTGGTTACCTAAAGGAGAAGCTGTTGCTGATGGCGTAGGAATTGGCGCTTGGGTTGGTGATATTGGAGAGGCAGTTTCGTTTGGGGTGGGTGCTTGTGTTTGTTGGGGTGTTTTTGTTGGCTGAGATGTTTGGGAGGGTTGAAGCGTTAGTGAGGGGTGAGCTGTTACCGGCGGAGCCGTGGGAGTTGAGATTGAAGGTGGGGGCGTCAGGATTGTTTGGGGTGACTCTGTTGGTTGAGTTTGCGTGCCGGAAGTTCCAGAGTTACCTGATCCACCTGAACTGGTTGACCCGCCAGAACCACTGAATGCAACAGGCCCTATGCTGTAAGTGTCTGAGAAGCTCACCTTAATTTCAGTAATCAGGGCGATCCAAAAGTTCCCTGGCTGATCGGGAAGAACTAGTCGTAGAGAATCGCCCATTGGTTGCCCATTTAATTCGTATGCAACAATTGGATTATTCACAAAAGCATACGATGAAGCTACGTTTATTTTGTACCCGTCGCTGGCATAGAATTCTAGGTTTGGGGCAGTTGGATCAGCCCCAGCTGCCTGAAGCAAAGTTTCAATTTGCACACCACTCCATGTTCCATCTGTCACCAAGACGCCTCCGCAAAAGAGAGGACTTGGAACGGATACCTGGAACATGGTTTGTAGGTCCGATATTGAAAGTGTTAGGGGAGTTGTAACGGCGCCATCTATTTTCAGTCTCCAGCTTGCGTCGAATGTCGACGTAGTGACCGGTGCAAGAAATCCAAGAGCTGCAAATGAACCAGACAAAGCGAAGGCTGCGATTAACGCCATGATTATTGTTTTTAGAAGGACGTTTTTCATGCGATTTCCTCCAACTTGAGGGATTATGCTCCCACAATATAGAGTATTACATACGTCATACTCTTAAGGTTTGCCAAAAGAACGAAACAAAAACAACAACAAAAAAAGAAAAACCACTTCAAAGAAGGCAGCTGGGTTATTGCGCAGAAATCTTGTTCATCAGAGCATGCAAGCCCCGCAAGATCTCTTTTGGCGAAGGAGGATTCCCAGGAATCTTCAAGTCAACAGAAAATAGCTTATCTGCACCCCCCAAAACCGCGTAGGAGCCATTTAGAATCCCGCATCCGCAAGCATCATCCCCGACTGCCACAACAAACTTCGGCGAAGGCATGGCGTCATAGGTTTTTTTGGCGGCGATCTCCATGTTGCGAGTAATGGCACCCGTCACTATGAGGACATCGGCGTGTCGAGGCGAAGCAACAAAGGACACTCCGAAACGTTCGACATCATAATAGGGCGTTCCAAGGTTATTCAACTCAATCTCAGTCGAGTTGTCACTTCCCGCATCCAACTCGCGAATGGCCAAGCTTCTGCCGAAAACCCGATCAATTTTCTCTCGGAGTTGCAGACCGAGAGCTTCGAATTCGGCGTCCTTGAACCCAAAGTTTTCCGTCACCTTTTTCCTAAAGACATTTGTTACGTGTTTTGACATAGCGATCACAGGTCCGTGCCAGCGTAAGACAGGTTCATGCTCTTGTTAATCAAGGGGAAGTCGGGAACAATGTTTCCTAAGATCGCATGTTCTATGGCTTGCCAGTTGCAGAAGGAAGCCGTCCGAACCTTGTACCTATCCACTAAACCGTTCTTGATGAAAACCCAGTGAACACTTTGACCACGAGCAGATTCCACCAAGGATAAAGCACACCCATCTCTGACCGCGCACTCAGTGGAGACCGGTCCGTCTTCAAGTTTGCTGATTAGTTCTTGGATCATCTTGACGGAGTCAATGATTTCTGCTGCTTTCAAATTAAATCTTGCAAGAACATCGCTGTTGGGCAGATTTCGCCCTTTAAGGTTCAGCTCTTTGTATAGCCCATACGGGTGGTTGATGCGAGTGTCTGTCATTTTTCCTGAAGCCCTCGCCACGGGGCCTGTAATGTGAAGAGGGGAAAGGATTTCAGGCTTTACTTTTCCAGTGGTTTCGAATCGATCTATAACTGAGAAGTAAGAACTATCAATTTCAGCTGCAAAACCTATCTTTTTGGGGAAGTCTTGCAGGTATATTGAGAGTTTTTTCAGGGCTGCATCAGGAATGTCTTTGGTTAACCCACCCAGAGCGATAATGCCCTTCATGAATCTGGACCCCGTCAAGGCGTCATTTAGTCTAAAGATTTCCTCCCTGAAAGTAAAGAAAGGGCTTGCTCCAACTGGATAAGCTACGTCCACGCACATACCTGCCAAATCGCCCAAGTGAGAGTATATGCGTTCAAGCTCTAAGAGAACGGTTCTTAACTGCAGAGTACGTTTTGGAACAGTTACATTGCAGATTTTTTCGACCGCAATGCAGAAAGCTACGGCATTCGCAACGGTTTCGTCTCCACTTATAGTTTCGGCGATTTTAACGCAGTCTTTAGGCTTTAATCCTTCAGCAAGTTTTTCTAAGCCACGATGCTTGTAAAATAGT
>JADGNF010000020.1 GCA_017883615.1 Candidatus Bathyarchaeota archaeon | reverse complement strand
GCTTCAGGCATCAAACCTGTTTTTTTGTGTAAGAGGTCCACCGTCACCAAGAGACCTTTCTCAAATTGGGAAAGGGCTACAAGAACTATTTTGGCTGACGGGTCAATCATGTCGAAATCGTCTTGTTCAAAATTTTCTTCCATTCAAAAACACCACTCGTAACTAGGACAATCCAAACATAAAAACCATTTGAAAAAGCCCAATAGAAAATAGCCAGAAAAATGGAAAAGGTTTACTACGCCGCGTCCGCGGTGGCAGGGTTATGGCGGGTTCTTTGCTGAGTGTATCGCCGATTTCAGCTGCTCGAACAAGAAACTGTTCAGCTAAGTTTGATCATTGGGACTCATACCACTTGGGGGTAAGTCCGGTCCAGCTCATTCTCACATCTTTTTTCTGGTAAACGGGTGGCTAGGATCCCCCCGGGGTCAATTTAACATATCTCGCCAACTGCTCTTGGAATAGCTTGAGTGGTTTGATGGTTTTGTAGCTAAAGTGACCTTCGCTTGAGTTCTTTTATCATATCAAAATGCGCATCTGTTGAAACCACAGCTTCTGCCTTTGCTGCAATAGCTGTTGCAGCATGAATGGCGTCTCTTGGAGCCAGATGATATTCTTTGATTATTTGAAGAGCTGCTAAGGATAGTTCTCGGTCGACAGAAATGATTTCCAGGTTAGGAAAATTCAAGAGCGCTTGGGCAGCTTCGAGCGCCGCTTCAAAGTCAAGTTTCTTTATCGCCCAAAATACTTCATCGAAAGTCAATGCTGAGGTTTCTGCCTTTTCTTCTCCCTGTTGTATTCTTTGAAGTAAAGATCTCGCTTTTTCGCCAAGCTCTTCCGTGTTTAAGGTTGCGTAAATAAAGACGTTGGAATCAATATAGATCATTTTAAGGATTTCTCGCTTTAAGCTCTTCTTCGTACTGATGTGGATCTATTTTTTCGTTATAGCTGATTTGTTTGGCTATTCTTCTGAAGACTGCTACTGCATCCAAACTTGGTTTCTCCAAAATTAACTTTCCATCTTCTAGTTTGAATAACACTTTGGAGCCAGGACTAATCTTAAGCGCTTTTCGTATTGTTCGTGGAATGACAACCTGTCCTTTTGGGCCAACTTTCATCTCTTCTTCTATCAATGTCTCACCTTAAGTTATACAAAAGTAGAACAGTGATTTATACTTTTTAGTACTTCAATTTTATTGAAACTGGTTTAAGACAGCGAAAAAAGTTTCACTGCTTTTATACGTCAATTTTACTGGTAAATTGGGGGTAGGATCACTCACGTCCCCATTTTACCATTTAGAGCCAAGAATGAACTTACTATACCAAAATAGCCTAAATGCTGCCTTATTTACTTATTGCTTTAGCACTTTCAATGAGTCGCGTGTTATTTTTGACCAAATCTAGGAACAGCCACGCGCGCGCTAGCTAAATTCCCTGCGAATTAGCAAGTTTATATAAAGGCACAGTCTAAAAAGGAAGATAGATAAACCCGAAAATCGGGTAGAGAAAAATTTTTCTGAACAAAGTTTTATCCTATTGAAGGTTAAATTATGATCTCGGACATTTCCAAAGGAACAAGAACAAAACTCTCCAGAAACTCCATAATACTTGCCATAGTGATGATTGTGAACGTCGTGATAATCATCCTCTTAACTTCAATCGGCTTTGAGACCCGCCCGACATCGGCCTTGAAGACGCTCGGCTACATCGCGATTACTACTATTTTTGTCGGTCTCGCACTGGATCTGACGTCAATCGTTCTCCTTCTCTTCAAAAGAGTTAGAGTCAGGTTGGCTTCGAGTCTGGCGATCATCAGCTCGATCCTCTTCTTTCTGATCATTTCGGTAGATCGAACCGGTTCTTTCTTCTCGGTACCAATCCCTCCTGCAATCAACACCCTCGAATACCTCTTCACTGCCATACTAATCGTAACTCTCTTCATAGCGTCATTGGTTTACAGAGGGAGTAAGCCCGCTTCAAGATAATGACTTCAGTTGACTCTAAACTCAGAACCGAGACAGGCCAGCATTTTGACAAATCGGACGGACCGCTTTCGTGGATAGTCCTTGGACGCCAATTGGACAAGCTGCTTCAACTGGATTCGATCACTTACTTTTCTGCAAAGCGCGTATGGTGCAGCATATGGAAAACGAGATCAAAACACAGATACAGGCCTTTGAACCCAAATGCGTTTCAGGGACGGGCAGCCCCTTTGCATAAAGTGTTGTCTATATTTTTTACCGTAAATTGGCGATAGTATCCCCCGCTCAGCACTTCGGGTCCAGGAGTGTCTGCTACAGAGTCACCCAAATCACACGTGCGTAGTTGAACCTGTTTGAGTTTTCAAACCCCGACGACCGCACGACAATCACTTCTGAAATTTCAGTTTTCGTTGATTTCCTCGGCAAGACAGAAATATCACTGTGAGTAAATCCAAAGCATGAAATGTGGAGATTGTGGCCAAGATATCTTGCAGGCTCATCCTGAAATGTGTCCGTACTGCAAAAGCAAACACCTGGTTTCAGAAGAGGACAACTCGAAGGAGATTCAGTCTGCGGAACAGCTTGCGAAAGCAGGGCGGTACGAAGATGCAGCTTTGAAGTACGAGAGGCTAGATTTGTGGGATAAAGCGAAAAGCTGCAGAGCTGTTGCCAAGAAAAAGCACGCAGTCCCATCCGACTTGCAAGAAGGCAAAGTCGAAGCAGTAACTTTAGCGTGCCCACATTGCGGTAACTCGCAGCCTGTCAGTTCGAAATCGGCTGAAGAAACCTGCGGCCACTGCGGAACAACCTACTTAATCTCCGAGAAGATTAAGGGTCTGCTTTAGTTCGGAGCAATTGAACAAAAACGACGAATAATGTGAAAAGCCGCCTTTTTTCACGCTTCCAAGGACAAATGATGAGCTTATTTCAATTACACCTCATTCAAATTTCTTAAAATTATGTTTTTATGTCAAATAGCTCAAAGGAAAAGAACCGTCACTTCGAACTTCGAAGCCCAAGCCACAAAAATCGTTATAACAACAGCGGCCAATAGAACCAGCCATGGCAAAACCAACTACACCCGCAAACATCGAAGACGACCAGAAGATAGACCGCGTCTTAATGGAGCGACTGGCCAAGATTATTGGGGTTTTGCCAGACATCGAAAATTAGTTTCCTAACAGTTTAGAGACAGCTTTTTTCAAACTGTTTTTCCTCCTAGAGCAAATTTTTTTCCAGACAAGCTAAAATCTTTAAGAAGCACGCACAACTGAATCTATTGTGGGTATTTTGATGAGCAAGAAAAAAGTGGTAGAACAACCTGATAGCCATGACTCATGCGTAGCGACAATCGCTGAAGAAATGAGGAAAGACAAATGGGAAGTTAAAGCCGACTTGCCCGGCTTTGAGAAGCCCGCGAAAATCGGCGAGTTTCAGCCGGACCTCCAAGCCAGCAAGAAAGGATGCATGAGCCGCATCTGTGAAGTTGTAACTGAAGTGATGTTTGAGGGCGACAGGCAGCGGTATCTTGAAGTGAAGAATTACTGCGACGAATACGACTTCCACATGTACGTCGTGGACAATGACGGCAAACGAAAGGAAATTGATCCGAAAACTTTTGGCAAAAAGTAACCTTGCCAAACAGGTTCTATTAAGCCTAAATGTTTCCGCGTTCCAAGCTGATCGAGACCAGATACCCGAGTGGGGAAACTGATTACGCCAACAGGTTCAAGTTGATGCTGATGAACGCCACCAAATAGACGAAAAAGAACACGGTGAAGAACTTGTGGTATTTCTCGTTGCTTGTTATGGCTCCCACCACGCTTAGGGAAGTCACTAAGCCAATTGTAACTGGGTAGATTATGCCCTGGGCTACTAGATGCTGATAGCCCTTGAGAGCTATATCAACTAAATCCAGTAGTGGTAGGACAGCGCCCAAGGTGAAGAACCAGCGGTGATTGTCATAGAAATGCTACTTAAAGTCGGTGTGCTCCGTTAGCGGATCATGAAATAGCCTGACGCACAACAGAAAAGCCACCGTCGGACTCGCAAGCAGGAAGACAAATAGGAAGAAGTTCCAGTCGGTCCAGCCTTGCCAGCGGAAAAGTATCCACCACTGCATCGATAAGAACAGGAAAATGTTGGCGACCCACATTAGGTGAACCCAGTATAGTTGGATTTGGCTGCGGCGTTCCATGAGTTTGCCGACGCCGACAAGTAACCGCGCAATGCCCAGCGCTAGTACTACGGTAGTTAATCCTGAGACGTATGAGAAAACGTCCATTTTTGCCCTCAGCCAAAGGAGAGTATTGCGTTTTTTGTGTATTTATAATTGTCCATGTGGCAAGCAATTGGGCGGATTAGCGAAAAGGTGAAAAGCAACATCGCCCTTCGCTAAAAGCAACAATGGTGACTTGAAATGGGCGAACAAGTAGACATGGCGATTATACAGCTAAACGGCGAAAAACAGAGTTTTATCCTGGGCAAAAAGGACTTCAAAACAGGCAGCCGAGGATACCACGCACAAGGAAAGATTATGGCTGGGGGCAAAAACTACCAGATAAACATCCTCTGCGTAGAAATCGGCTCTAAACCCAAAGAGAAAGAAAAGTAAAACACTTAGCGCTCAATTTTTGAGCTAATAACAAACTAATTTTTTTAGTCCTTACTGCTCACGTTTTAGCCCTGTTGTCTGAACCGCAGCATGGCCGCTATTCCGCCGAACGCGTTCTTGAGCATTTGGCCTTCCTCAGTCGCCGTTGAAATAACCTCGACTTCAGTACCTGCAAGTTCGGCAATTTGTGCAAGATCGTCAATAATATCTGTAGTGTCAACAACGGCTAAGCTGGGCGCGTGGCATTGAGGGCATTGTTTCCCAGCTAGGCTATCTTCGAAAGCTTTCTTTTCTGAAGCTTTGATAGTTTGCTTTTCTTCGTAGCCGCATGCACTGCATTTTACAGTTGCGCGGATAAGGTTCACACCCTCGGAGAATAACAGCAATCTTACGGCACCCATTTCAAGGAGTCTGCGCACTTCCGCTTCACCGTAAGTGATTAAGCCTGTGTCGTGTCCGACCTCGTAGAGGAATTTTTGCATGATTTCTTTCTCTTCGATATAGCGGACTTTCTTCATGATTTCGGGTGCTTTCTCGACAACTTCTTTGACGCCTTGCTCTTCAACGTATGCGGTGTCAACGACATCTAGGACTTTGTCTTTCAGTTGATAGTTGAGGTAGTCGCCTTTTTCGAAGTCGTATTTGGTCGGTCCTGGACCTGCCAAAATTATACCTTTGAGCGTGTCGATTGGGAGAAAGATTTCATTTGCGTGGTTGCCAACGCGATGGAAGTATTCGTTGAGCTGCATGTCTCTGAGACGCTCATATCGTCTGGCGGACTGCCCACCTGCCCGGGTCTTTCCAGTAACACCAGAGTACATCTGCCTAACAATATCGAGACGCTTGCCCTGAAGGGTTGCGATAGTCGCATCTGAAGCGTCTACCAGAATAATGCCGTAGGTTTCTTTTTCCTTCAGCATATCCTGCAGATATTCGGTGTGGAAGCGGCTGTCGCATCGGTAAAGGAAAATCTTGATAGGTTCGGGCGGGACAACGACAAAGGTTTCCATACGTTCGGTTCCTGGTCCCCCGCCTTCTTGTGGAAGAGCACCAGCAAAAATCACTATCCCTTTTTCACCGGGGTCTTTGAATAGCTTTAGCTTTTGTTGGACTTTGATGATGGCGTCGAGCACGTTTTTGCGTGTGACGTTGGATTTGATGTTGCTTGCGGTCCCGTACTCATTGCGTAAAAGGTTGATGGCATCGCTAATTTGCTTGTCCGGCGGAACATAAATAGTGATGAGCTCTGTGTGGCTGCCCTCTTTGCCAGCTAGGTTTTGAAGCGTTTTTCGGAGCCTGAAGAGTTCCAGAGACGACTTTTTTGCTGTACTCAAACGATTTCACAATTTTGATGTTTTAAACTATGAACTACGTTGCGTCTAGTCAAATAAAAGTTCCGTAGGAAAAGAAGAGAAGGTTATGTTCCGGCTGGTTTTTCGACTACCCCGATTGCGTCCTTGAGGTACGCTTTGAAGGGTCCGAGTTTTCCGCCGTAGTTGCCTGAACTGATTTTCACCACTCCAGGTACCGATGCGGCTGCGGTAACGCCTTGTTTCATGCCGTTTTTGATTGCGTCCAAGGTTAAGCCGTTCATGACGATTTCGTACACACAGGTCACGCCCTCCGGAACCACGGTGTCGGGTACGAGCGTTCTGAGTGTTGGGCAATACGGGTGGTTAGTTGAAGCTTTTAGCTTGTACTTGAGGGAACCAGCTTTGCTTCCTGCACGGCAAACTCCGCCTGGAAACTGCATTATAACGTCAGGAGCATTTTTCCGAATCGCCTCTGCTGCTGCTTCAGCGGCTTTCAACCCGTCTTCTTGGGTTTCGGCGAAAATCATAAAGTTGCCGCCTGCAACTGCTTCCATCGCTCCGAAGCCGTCTTCCACGATGAAGTTGCCTTCCATGACTGGGAGTTTCCAGCATTTTCTGCCGCCGACCATCGTTTTCTTCTGGAAGCCGTCGCCGAAGTAGCGGAGACTGCTGCCAACTTTAAGAACGCGTTTGCCCAGTAAGCCGTTGAAAGCTGCTGTTGTTGGGCAAGTTAGCGTGCATTGACCGATACGTTGCATAAGCTGCTGTTTAAGTTCAAAACGGTCACGGTTGTAAATCTGGATTAGTATGCCAGGTCGTTTGTCGGGTGTTTGGTCTGCTGGTACAGGTCGTTCGATTGCTGCTTCCGCAGTTGCCTCAATTACGCTTGTGGCAAACCCCGTCGTTAAGATTGCGGCGGTGTGAGCCCATTTCTCGTTTTGGGCGGTTATGAGGACTCGTCCAACCCATAGGGCGAACATTTCCGCAAAGGTGTCTTGGATTTGGACCGTGTTTCCTGCGGGTGACTTAACGGTGTAGACTTTTTGTTTGTCGTCGTAACCGAGAATTTCCAGCTTGTTGTCGCTTGACATGAGTGAGACCTTGGATTCTGGTGTGTCTGGTATAATTTAAGAGTTTTCATGGGGAAAGTGGCGGTTTCTTGGGTTTCTGAAGAGGCGTAAGGTTGTTTTGTGGATGGAAGGTTGTGTTAACGGGTTGAGTGGGTTCTCTTGCTCTCTGCAGTCGATCCGCTTACGTTTTCTGCAGGGTTCTTTTTGGATTGATTTTTGGTTTTGAGCACGATTTATGTTCAGTCTAAGGGGTAAGAATGGTAAAAATGAGTTATTGGGTTATCTTGGAAAAATAGGTGAAAAGAAAAGCCACGTAGTTCTCAGCAAATTCCGATGAAGCAAGAACGCCTGAACGACAGAAATTGTCGCAAGCCTCTCCATGTCCTTTAAAACCTTTGAATGATAGCAGAATTATTCAAAAACCAACTTGGGAAACTCAAGTTTGCCTAAATGTTTTTGGTCGTTAGAATAAACCTCAGAGACACCCATTCGCATCATCAAAGCAAGGTTAACCCCATCGTTAAAATCGACTTTCTCAGTGGACATGTTGTTTGCACCCATTAGTAAGTCATCTTCGCCAAAATCTATTATTTCGAGTGTTCTGTATGACAGTATCTTCTCAAGTGTCGGCTCAACGGCGCCTTGTTTTCCCATGGCTTCCAACACCCAACAAACTTCGCATAATACAAGTGTAGAAGTTACCGCTGCTTCGCCTTTCTAGATACGTTAAAGAATGCTCTTTGCAATTCTTCCAAAACCCGGATGTGCTGTTAGAGCATAAATGAAAACGTTAGTTTCAACGAACCACTTCATTGAAAATCCTCAGAAAGTTTCTTTCGAATGTAGTCCCGTGCCATCTGTTTTGGCTCTTCAATTGGCTGGTCAGGCGTAACGACTCCGTACAATGCCTCAGTCGGCTTTTCATGTATTTTAACCGGTACAAGGCAGACACGACCCACATACTCAGTGATGATGAGCGTGACTCCTTCATGCATCCCATATTTTTGTCTGACTCGTTTGGGCAATACAATGCGACCATACTTGCCAACTTCAACAGACAATTTCATTCACCGACAAATAAGTGAATAAACGACAAATATAGATTTTTTGCCAAAAATAGAGTAGAATTCCAGAATAGTAGCCAAAAGTCAAGATTTCCCAATGGTGGTAATTCTAAAGTTGGTTACTGCAATTTTTCGTCGGATCCAAACAGTTTCTTCTCATAGCGTGACCGCGGTTTGAATCCTCGGGAGTTGCTATATCCTTGGTTTCTCTGGCGCTCAAGGTTCAAGATGCGGGCGTAAAGTTTGGAGACTTTGGTTTTGGAAGGCAAATTTTTCTTTGTCGAGTGAACAGGAACCGGGGTGAACGGCTTGGTTATCTCCAAACTTGCCTTCTTTTTGCCCCTTGGCGGCCTGGGGAGTTGGCGGACCTTCTTGAAAACCACCGTGCCCTCTTTGAGGTGAACTTCCTGCACTTCCCAACCAGCTTCCAGCCAGCCCTTCGCGTGAACACAGGATTTAGCGTTGCTCCACCAAGATTCGTTACGGTAAGCCTCCATGGGAAGGTTTGTGCCGAGCAACCCATCGATGCGGGCAAAAGACAAGGTAACAGTGTTTGTGAAGGCGCCGCGAAATTTTAGATGCCGAGTTATTCCTTCGTACTTTGAGGTTATTCTGGGCGCAACAACTCTGCGAGCGCAGTTGAGGCATAGCATTTCGGTGCGGTCTCCCGTCGCAACGTCTGGCGTCATGCAATCGTAGCAGTAAAGTTTCTTGCAACGCGCACATCGCTTCAGGCGATTGTACGAAAGAACTCGCTTGCATATCCCGCATTCTTCTTTAAATGCAAACACAACCTATCGGCGAACAATTAATGATGGAGTTGAATCGGATATTAAGTTTAACCCAAGAAAAAGGGCAAGTTCAAGGAAAAGAGGTGCAATTTAGGCTTCTAAGGCTTGCTTCTTAATTCTTCGAAGCATGTAGTTTGCAATTAACCAGACAGCGATGACCAAGACCCCCCAGATGTAGATGTTCAAGCCAAAGAAAAGAAGCACAAAAAGCACGGCTATAATCGCGATAGACACTATTCCGACGTTTCTGCTCTTCCGTCTCGCATCCTGCTGAGAGTCGCTCTGTGTAGCCATGTGCATGCCTATCCTTTGACCACAGCTAAAGGTACTAGCCGGGCAACTTTTGTTGCGATACCCACTTTGTCGCTTACGTCCGCCACTACGTCCACGTTCTTGTATGCGAAGTCTGCTTCTTCAGCCAAAACCATCGCGCTTGCACTTCGAACGACGATTCCTCGCTTCTCTAAAGCGTTTTTTATTTCTCCGCCCCAGAACTTGCGTTTCGCCGCTGCTCTACTCATCATTCGTCCTGCCCCGTGAGCTGTGGAACCAAACGTGAGGTCCATGGCTTTCTCTGTGCCGACGAGCACCCAGGAGCTTGTGCCCATGCTGCCGGGGATAAGAACTGGTTGTCCTTTACTGCGATAGTCCTGCGGGATTTCTTCACGTCCAGCTGGGAATGCGCGAGTGGCGCCCTTGCGGTGAACCCAAACTTTCTTGTTGCCTTTTTCGATTTTGTGAGTTTCGACTTTTGCAATGTTGTGAGCTACGTCGTAGACAAGTTTCAACCCGAACTTTTCTGGGTCTTCATGGTAGACCTGCTGGAAACTCTGGCGCACCCAATGCATAATAGCTTGCCGGTTACAGAAAGCGTAGTTTACTGCGCAAGCCATAGCCTGCACATAATCCTTCGCTTCAGGGCTATTACCAGGTGCACATGCGAGTTCCCTATCTGGCAGAGTTATCTTGTACTTCTGCACCGCATGCTCCATAACGCGCAGGTAGTCGCTACAGACTTGGTGACCGTAACCTCGGCTGCCACAATGAATCATAACGGTTACCTGACCAGGCTCGGTAATACCGAAGGCCTTAGCGGTTTCAGGGTTGAAGATCTTATCGACTTTTTGGATTTCCAGAAAGTGGTTACCTGAACCTAAAGTGCCAATCTGGGTTAGTCCCCTGCTTTTGGCTGTTGAAGAAACCTTGTTTGGGTCAGCATTCTGCATATGCCCATATTCTTCGCAGTGTTCTCCATCTTCGGACCAGCCTAAACCTTTGTTAATAAGCCACCCAACGCCTTCCGTAACCAAATTGTCAAGGTCTCGCGAGCTTATAGAAAGGTCTTTTCTTCGGCTACCTAACCCGGATGGAACATTGGCAAATATGCTTTCCGCGAGTTGAGTTAACTTTGGTCGAACGTCTTTTTCGGTGAGGGTCGTGCTGAGCAGTCGGACTCCACAGTTAATGTCGTAGCCCACACCGCCCGGGCTGATAACGCCATCTTCGTAGTCAGTTGCCGCGACACCGCCGATGGGAAACCCATAGCCTTCGTGCCCGTCAGGCAACGTGATGGCGTTCTTGTAGATACCAGGCAGATGAGCTACATTGGCACACTGCTGCAAAGTGCGATCCGTCCTCATTTTCTCCATGAGAGCATCGTTAGCGAAAACCAAACCAGGAACAAGCATACCCGGCTTGTACATTGGGATACGCCAACTGTATTCGTCAATTTTCTCCAACGGAACATTCTCTGTTGGAGCACGACCTTCATCCTCACCCATAACCTTGACACCAACAGGAGAAAAGCACCGCTTGAATAAAACAGTTGTGACGACTTAAGTAAAATCAGATTTGAGGTTTCTTGGCGAAGTTAATGAAGCCTTGGGTGCTGTTTATCCACAGGGTCTTTCGGTGAACAGGGTTCGCTTTGAGAGCGGGAACAATTTCGCCCCTGATTCCTTCAGGGATGGTTCGATCTTCTTTGAAGAATCTTGCACGTATGGCTTCGTCGTTTTCGCCCCGTTTCACACCGTCTTGAGCGATTTCCAGCCACAACCTGATTTGGGCTTTGTAACTTCTCAGACGGGCAGTACCGTTATTTGCTTCTCCAAAATGTGGATAATACAAAGCCTTCGGGTTAAGACCAATCAGTTTATCCAGCGAAATCAACGCTACGTCGGGACTAAAAGGCGGCGGAGTCGTCGGCAAAATCGCATCAAACTCACCTAAGTAAGCACCTGCAGCGTCACCTGGAAACAGCCTCGCCTTTGCAGGCTCAAAATAGCTTAAATTGTGCGAGGCGTGCCCCGGAGTCTCCACAGGGCTCAGTTTCACGTTATTTCCCACGTCAAAAGTCATGCCTTCAGACGCGACAATTACTCTGTCTTCTGGAACAGGTTCTGGTTCGCCAAAAATCTCTGCCACGTAATCCAGCGTCTCCTTCGTGGCCGTCCAGAGCTTGGCAGGGTTTACCAGGTGCGGCAGACCTCTAGCATGGGCTACAACTTTGGCGTTCAGCAACACTTTCAGCAAAGTTCCAGCTCCACCCGCATGATCTGCGTGCACATGCGTCACCGCCACATAAGCAACATCCTGCGGTTTCACGCTTAACTCTTTCAAACCCTCAATCAGGTTGGGTATTGACGAAGTTGGTCCACAGTCCACGATAACGGCTTTTTCGCCAACAAGCACATAACTCGCTATAAGATTCTTGAGCCCGCCCGTCTCCAAGTCTACCTGAAACAGGTTTTCACCCAGTTTCTTTGTATGCATCCATCCGCACCCAAATAATCCGTTATGATTACGGTTTGAATCAGTCGCCATAAACATTTCCATCCCGCCTTGGCTGAGGAGAACAAGCAAAACTTAATTATTGCACTCCTCACACCAGAAGAGGATTGAGGCGAACTGAGGTTGAACGCTCTAATCTTTGGTCCACCAGGTTCCGGAAAAGGCACAATCGCGTCAAGACTACAAACCAAACTTGATGTAGCTGTTTTGAGCACGGGCGATATCTTGAGAGCTATCGTGAAAGAAGACTCGCCTTTAGCAAAGAAAGTTAAAGGTTTCATGGAAAAGGGACAACTCGTTCCCGACGACATTGTTATCGAGGTTCTGCAAAAGAACTTAAACGAACTACCAAAAGGACGCGGCTACATTCTGGATGGTTTCCCACGAACAGTCCCGCAAGCAGAAGCACTATCAAAAATCGCTAAAATCGACGTAGTCATGCAGCTATCCGTTCCCGACGAATTCATAATCGAGCGACTAACAACTAGAAGGCAATGTAGAAGTTGCGGCGAAGTCTACAACACCCGTTTCTTAAAACCCAAAAAAGAAGGCGTATGCGACAAATGCGGAGGGGAACTGTACCAACGCTCCGACGACAAAACGGATGTGATAAAGAACCGTCTGGAAGTCTACCTAAAGCAAAGCGCCCCGCTCATCAAATATTACCAATCAAAGAAAATGCCCTTCATCATCCACAAAACGACAAACCTGAATTCGCCGCCACGAGAAGCCGTCGACTACATGTTATGCGGGCTGAAAGAGCTCAAACTGGCTTAAAACTTCAGATGTCTAAAAGGAACATCAAGGTAATTTTTTCTCTTTCTTTTATGAACTCCATCTGATGGTAAGTGATGGCTTTGACCCCTACTTTTTGCGGATGCTTTTGTGAATCAAACTTTTCTCCATAAACCGTCGCTTTCAGTTTGAAACCATTTGGGGTTTCTTTAATGCTGTGAACATCGAATTTTGAGTATATAGTCCCGTTCACTTCAAACTTCACCAGCAATGCTTCCAGCCAACTGTAGAGGAGAGCGTATTCGTCTTCTGCCTCAACTTCGAGGGCATCTTTATGTGTGGGAGCAACTTTTTCGGTGTCCGTCATGACCTCGAACATAGCAAGCGCCGCGTTTCCCATTGCCTCCTCCATAGTTGCGCCATGCGAAGCTACATATACGTCGGCTGTGTGCTCCAGAAACTCGAATTTTCCCTCAAACTGCTCCCGTTTCTCCACGAGTAAACCCCAAGCCTAATGATTAGTGGCTGGGCTAAAAACAGTTTCGCATTCAAATAACACAAAAAAGGAAGTATGGCAGAGTTTGCCGTTTAGAAGCGATCTTGAATTTTCTGAATCGCCAACGCCGCCAGTTTAGCTGAGTTTTCGGCATCTTTTAGGCTGATTAAACCGACTGGGCTATGGATGTACCTGGCGGGGATCGATATCGTCCCGCTTGGAACTCCTTGCCTTGTTAGGGACATGCGTGCCGCATCGGTGGTGCCCATCAAGCCGGTTTCCAGTTGGTATTCAACGCCATTTTGTACGGCAGTGTCGATTAGCCATCTTAGTACTTTAGGGTGCACTATGAGCCCGGAATCTGTTACGGTTAAGGCAGGGCCCTTGCCCATTTTGACAGTAGTGTCGAATTCTTTGATGCCAGGGGTGTCTCCTGTGAAGGTTACATCTAAAGCTATCCCCACATCGGGGTCCACACCGTACGCCGCCGTTGTTGCGCCACGTAAACCCAACTCCTCCTGCACTGTACCAACAGCGTAAATTGTACAGTCTGTTTCTCCAATCTGTTTAAGCGTTTCAACCATCACCGCGCATCCTGCGCGGTTATCGAATGCTTTGCCCATAACGGCGTCTTTGCCAAGCTTGACGTATTTTACGTCAAATGCGATTGGATCACCGATTTTTACGCCCATTGCTTTAGCGTCTTCCCGGTTTTCCGCACCTATGTCAAGGAACATTTCGTCGTAGGTAACGATCTTTTTGCGTTCATCCTCCTTTTGGATGTGCGGCGGCTTAGAACCTACCACACCGGGCAACGCTCCGTTTTCAGTTATCACATTGACTTTTTGGGCTAAGAGAATGCGGTCGTCGATGCCCCCCATTTTTGTAAACTGCAAGAACCCATCTTTGGTTATGGTTTTCACCATTAGGCCGACTTCGTCCATATGGGCGGCCAACATGATTTTCGGCGCGGCTTTTTTGCCCTTTTTGATTGCGATGACGTTTTCGAGTCTATCCACAACGACTTCGTCGGCGAAGGGTTCAAGAAACTTTATCATGAGGTTTCGGACTTCGGTTTCTCTTCCTGCTACTCCGTTGGCGTTTGAAAGTTTCTCCAAGTTTTCAGCTAACGACATACATGTGCCTTCCTGCGGGATTATCTACTGAGTGTTTGACTGGGCAAATTATTAAACAATTGCGGTGCTCCCAGTAAAACGCGGCTATAATGCGTACGAGTTTGCAAGTTTGCGATTTATGTTTGGTGCCTAATATTCAATCTATGCAG
>JADGNF010000019.1 GCA_017883615.1 Candidatus Bathyarchaeota archaeon | reverse complement strand
GCGGGTCCGATGGGATTTGAACCCATGACTTTCAGCTTAGAAGGCTGACACGCTATCCGTCCTGCGTCACGGACCCCTCTTGCGGCTTCTTCAATGTTAAATCCATTAGATATAATTTTACCTATTGCCGCACCTCCTTTTGCCACTTGGAACCTGCTTTATCGGTTGGTTTCTTGGATTTTCGAAAAAGTTATATGCAATCTCTTACAGTACCCTTCAACTAATACTTGTAAGCAGGGAAAGTTTTGATGCCCAACCTCAATCCAGCAATCTCAGTAATCATCCCAACCTACTGCGAAGAAGAAACCATCGAAGGCTGCCTCAAAAGCGTCATCAACCAGAGATTTGACTACGGCAGAATCGAAAGCATCGTCGTAGATAGCCACAGCCCAGATAACACTCGGGAGGTTGCAAAAAGAAGCGCTGACAAAGTTCTCGATTTGGTCGAGCGCGGGGTTGGCAGGGCACGAAATGCTGGAGCCAAAATCGCTCAAGGACAAATTCTGCTTTTCCTGGACGCCGATACTTATCTGGAAACGGATTTTGTGGCTCAAATATACAACGCGTTCGCAGACAAGCGGGTGGTCTGCGTCTCGGGCATACTGAGGAGTCTCGAACGGTTAGAGCCTCTCGATAAGCTATTTGCGGTTTCTCACTACGGCTTCACAAACAAGCTAGCAGAATTGTCTGCGCATCTGGGTTTTCCAATGTTTCCAAGCGTGTGCTGCAGCGCAAGGAAATCTGTTTTCATGAAGGTCGGTGGTTTCCGCGAAGACATTGCATGCGCCGAAGACATCTCGTTTAGCCGCGAAATGGGCAGAGTCGGAAAATGCCTCGTCAACAACAAAGCCACCGCCTACACTTCGGTGCGTCGAATCAGCAAGTGTGGAAAAAAGCAGATGTACTCAATGTACTTCAAGAACTATGTGAAGCTGTTTGTTTTGAAGCAAAATCCGTGGGTGCAAGATTTCCCACACATAAACACAACCTAACCCTTCTAAATTGTGACTAACACGACGCCAAGAACCGTCACCACTATACTTGCGGCAAGCCTAGCAGAAACCTGCTCTTGTTTTCGCATGTAAAAGTACCCGAAAGCAACCACGAACAGCGGCTCAACCGAAAGCAACGGCGTCGTTATGGAAACCTGCTCAACACTTAAAGCGTAAAACGCCAACAACCAACTGACTGCTTGCCCGATCCCTGCTACCCAAAACCACCGTAGATCCTGCTTTAGCGACAAACCCTTGCGAGTAGGCGCAGAAGCAGTCAGCATCAACACATAGGGCAAAAGTGAAAAAACGTAAGCTATGGCAACCCCTAGAATAGGTGCGTCGGAGGCTTGGAGGGCAAACTTCCTGAAGATGATAGCTACCCCCAGAAGCACCCCGCCAATAACGGGGACCAGCAAGCTTCGCCAACCGAACTTGGAGGATCCGTTCTTGCCGTTAATAGACATCTCAACCAAGACAATTCCAGCCAAGATGGCGACTATGCCTAACGCGTTCCATACGGTGACCACTTCGCTTAGCAATAGAACCGCAAACAAAACGCTGTAGAGCGGGTAAACGGCAAAAACCGACGAGTTCACCGAAGCCCCCAACGACTTCAAACCCTTATAATAAAAAAGCCTCACCAGACCGGGTGAAAGTAACCCGCTGACCGCAAAAAGCCCGAAACCCGCAACGTTGAGAACTCCAAAGCTACCTTCCGCAATAGCAAGCGGCCAGAGCACAATCATCCCCACCACCGTTATCATCAAACTCATGTTGAAAACGCTCGAACCTTCCGAGTGCCTCCTAACAGAAACTACGGATATTCCTGAAGCCGCCGCAGAAAGCAACGCTAAGATTTCGCCTAACATCGGGTTCGCTCTAAGTTAAAATTGAGGCAGGTATTTACTTTTGCGTATTATTTCGGTGTTTCTTGGTCGCTATTTCCCATCTTTTTTCCCTGCAAAAAAGTTTTTTCAAACCAAGAATTAAGGCGAATTTAGCTGTTTGAGAAGTCCACAAAAAGATTGCCAGGGTTTTCCCTTAGAGACCTTTGTTTCCGAATCGGTTGTGATGCGCAAAGTCTTCTATGTCGCGGCGAATTCTGAGGTATTTAGTTGTAGCAGCGGGATATCCTAAACGGCAGGTGTAGGCGATTTTCATATATTTGGGAACATCGAGAAGTCGTTTTATCTCCGTTTCTACGGGTGCAGTGGCGAAGGAACTAAGAATCTGGAGGCTAACACCTAAAGATTGTGCCATAAGCCACATGTTCTCCATCACACACCCAAGGCTCATGAACCCCAAAACGTCACCTCCTGAAGCGGGCGCCCTCTTCCTCGAATCGTAAATGACAAGTAGAAGGGTTGGGCTGCCGCGGATTGACTGCGTCAGCGGCATAGGTGCAGTTTTCTGGGCAACTTCGGCGATTTTTGCTGGGTTAACCCAGTCCGGTGGAAACATTGCCCCAAGAATTCCTGTCTTCTTTTTCAAAAGTTCCTCTTTAGAGAAGGAAAGTTGTTCATAGTTTTCGCGGAGAAACTCTTCCGAAATGCGCGATTTGATGCTTCCGATTTTCTCCAGTACTACTTTGTCGTCGATTATGACTATTTCGAAGTTTTGCATGTTGTGCGCGGTTGGCGTCCACCTTGCAGCCTCCAAAATCTTCTCAAGGTTCTCTTTTGAGACTGGGCGGTTTGGGTCGAAGGGGGCTCGAGAGGATTGTCTTTCTTGGATGATTTTTAGGAGTTCACTCATGCTTTACCCTCACCCACTTTTAGGACTGCTCGGAAATGAACTTTAGCAGTCATCATCCGCTCAAAAGCTACTGCCGCTTGCTCAAGGGGAAAAACTTCTATCATGGGAACCACGTGTGTAAGGACGCTGAAGTTCAACGTTTCTGCAGCGTTCCCCCCAATCCACCCGCTTACGGACCGCACTGCCCGCATCAGTTGAGTAGGCGAAATCTGCATCGGTTCATTAACAAACGTGATAATTATCATCTGACCGTTGCAAGCAAGTCCTTCCACAAGTTCCGCGATTGCTTTGCTGTTGGGCGCCGTACAGAAAATGACCCGCGCCCCACCAACCTTCATAAGCTCTTCAGCTGGATTCACATTATTTGCGTCAAAGTAGAATTGAGCGCCGAGTTCCCGGGCTAGTAACTCTTTTTCTTTTCCCCTAGATATAACGGCAACTCTTAATCCAAGACGGACAGCGAACTGTAGCGCTAAGTGACCTAAACCCCCAAACCCTTGAATTCCAACCAAGTCGCCACCTTTGGCATTGCAGCTTTTTAGAGCTCCAAACGTGGTTGCGCCTGCGCAGAGAAGCGGGGCAGCTTCCACGGAACTTAGCTCGATCGGGATGGGCGTAAGTACTTCCATGCGTGCAACCATGTACTCAGCGTATCCTCCGTCAGTTGAAATGCCAGTTGCCAAGGGACTTTCGCAAGCCCAAAACTCTCCCTTTAGACAAGACTTGCAGTGGAAGCAGTGTCCGCCTCGCCATCCTACACCGACTCTTTGTCCAACTTCCCAGTAATGCGACTCGGAACCCAGTTTGGCTATGGTGCCTACGACTTCGTGACCTGGCGTTCTTGGATACTGCAAACCTGGAAAGTGCCCCTGTTTAACGATTGCGTCTCCGTGGCAGACTCCGCATGCTTCCACTTTAAGAAGCACTTCATGTTCTTTTGGTTCCGGGATTCCTTTTTGGACTAGTTCAAAATCGGCGCCGGGAGCGCTAACTTGGATGGCTTTCATAAGTGGCACAAAACTTCCTCTAATTCTCTACTTTCCCTGATGGATATAAACGTAGTTAACCCACAAAAAGAGCGGTCGATGTTAACCCGTCGAGGTTAAACATTCTTTGCGCCAAAATGTCGGCAAAACCTTATACCGTTAAAATATTCTTGATTAATTCTCATCGTTCATGGAGATTGCTCATGCAGTTCCAGCTGGTTGCACCTTTTCAGACTTCGGCAGGTCAAGAAAAAGCAGTTGACCAGCTGGTAAAAAACTTCCAAACCAAGGACAAGCAGACTTTGCTGGGAATCACTGGTAGTGGCAAGACCTTTGTCATGGCAAACGTCATCAATCGCCTCCAAAAACCCACCCTGATTATTGCGCATAACAAGATTTTGGCGGCTCAGCTGTTCGCAGAATTGAAGATGCTTTTTCCAAATAACCGTGTGGAATACTTCATCAGTTTTTACGATTACTATCAGCCTGAGTCGTATTTGCCAGCACAGGATATGTACATCGAAAAGGATTCGGACATCAACGTGGAAATCGAAAAGATGCGCATGCACGCGGTCAGTAGCATCGTTAGCCGCAACGACACAATAATTGTCGCGAGCATAAGCTGCATCTACAGCCTCGGCAACCCCGAGGACTTCCGAGCCTTAGCCATTAATTTGCAGGTCGGCAAGCTCTACACAAGACAGCAACTCCTCAACGCGCTGGTTGACATGCAGTATGAGCGCAACGACATGGTGCTGGAACCGGGCAGATTCCGCGTTCGCGGCGACGTAATAGACGTGATTCCCGCATACGAAAACGACATCCTTCGTATCGAGCTGGCAGGTAACGCCATAGGAAAAATCAAGGAAGTCCACGCGATCACGGGCGACTCCAAAGCTTCAATCGACAATGTCACCCTCTACCCAGCAAGACAGTATGTTGTGCCCCAGGAGAAGCAGCAACGCGCGCTTGAACACATCAGACAGGAACTGGAAGAGCAACTGCCAAAACTTCCCCCGCTCGAGGCGCAACGGCTCAAACAGAGAACCAAATACGACTTGGAAATGCTCAGCGAAATGGGCTTTTGCAAAGGCATCGAAAACTACAGCCGCCACTTCGACGGACGAAACATCGGCGAACCCCCATTCACGCTGATGGATTACTTCCCAAAAGATTACCTCCTCATTATCGACGAGAGCCACCAAACCATTCCCCAGTCCCGCGCCATGTACAACGGCGACTATGCCAGAAAAAAGAATCTCGTCGACTTCGGCTTTCGTCTTCCCAGCGCGTTTGACAACCGTCCGCTGAAGTTTGACGAGTTTGAAGGGAAAATGGGCAAAACTCTCTTCGTGTCAGCGACTCCAGCCGAGTACGAATTGGAAAAGAGCGGTTCACCAGTGGAATTGATTACGCGTCCCACGGGGCTTTTGGATCCTGAAGTAGAGATTCACTCAATCGAAGGCCAGATGCAGCATCTGATGGCTGAAGCAAAGAAAACTATTGAGCGAGGCGACCGAGTGCTGGTTACGACGCTGACGAAGCGGATGGCCGAAGACTTGGCAGATTACCTCGTCAAAGAAGGTTTCCGAGTACGGTACATGCATAGCGAAATCGATAGCCTTGACAGGATTGAACTCATACGGCAACTCCGCGTCGGCGACTTCGACATCTTAGTGGGCATAAACTTGCTCCGCGAAGGCTTAGACCTCCCCGAAGTGGCGACCATTTTCATCTTAGACGCAGACAAAGAAGGTTTCCTGCGGGATGAACGCAGTCTCATCCAAACAATCGGACGCGCCTCGCGAAACGTTAACGGCAGAGTCGTCTTGTACGCCGACATTGAAACGGCGTCAATTAAACGCGCTATGGAAATCACCCGATACCGCCGACAATTCCAAATCCGATTCAACAAAGTCCACGGCATCACACCCGCAACCATCATTAAGAGCGTGAGCAAGAAAGAAGGCAAAATCAAAGGCATCAAACACCTCGCAAAATCCGATGTCCAACGACAAATTGCCGATTTGGATGCACAGATGAGGGAAGCCGCCGAACGATTAGACTTCGAGAAAGCCATACAACTGCGGGACGACATTCAAGAGTTAACTAAGTCTTTATCGTTAAAGTTGAAAAATGAGCAGTACCAGATGGAAAAATAACATAGACAGAGCAATAAAGTTCTAATGCTTAAGCTGAAAACTCCATTATTCTCGCCAAACGAGTCACAATCAGGTAGAAGCCATGAGAGACCAAATATCCGTAAGAGGCGCAAGAGAACACAACCTCAAAAACGTCGACGTAGACTTGCCAAGGAACAAGTTAATCGTGATTACAGGTCTCTCTGGCTCCGGAAAGAGCACGTTGGCGTTTGACACGATCTACGCAGAGGGTCAGCGTCGATATGTGGAAAGCTTAAGCGCGTACGCGCGCCAGTTTCTGGGTTTGATGGATAAGCCTGACGTAGATTCTATTGATGGGTTGTCGCCTGCGATTTCGATTGAGCAAAAGAGCACTAGCAAAAACCCTCGCTCAACCGTTGGCACAGTTACCGAAATCTACGATTACCTAAGGTTGCTTTATGCACGCATTGGCACGCACCACTGCCCCAAATGCAACAGCAGTATCCACCCCCAAAGCCCAGAAAACATCACCAGCCTAGTCATGTCAGAAAAACGCAAAACCCTCGTCTTCCTCGCACCCATCATCCGCGGCATGAAAGGCACACACGAACAAGTTTTTGACGACCTAAAAAAGGAAGGCTTCACCAAAATACGCGTGGACCAAAAAATCTACGACTCCGACTCCATAAAAGAAGAAGTTAAGCTGGTTCGCTACGAGAAACACTGGATCGAAGCAGTCATAGACACCGTTACAATCGGCGACGAGGAGCGAAGCCGGATTTCAGAAGCGGTGGAACAGGCATTGCTCACTGGCAAAGGAACAATGATACTTATTGACGCAGCGAAATCGGACGCTGGCGAGAAACGGGAACTGGACCGATTTGAAGGCGAAACCATGTACAGTACCTTTGGCGCTTGCCCAAACCACCCTGAAATCGTCTTCGAAAGCTTGGAACCACGAATGTTCAGCTTCAACTCGCCATGGGGCGCATGCCCAACCTGCCACGGTCTTGGCGAAATCACCGAAGTTTCGGCAGATCTTGTTATCCCTGACAAGACTAAATCCATCTTGGACGGCGCTGTGGAAGTGTACGGGAAGATGGAGTTGAGTTGGCGAGCGCAGCAGTTGCAGGTTGTGGGCGAAAAATACGGGTTTGACCTCTTCACTCCCATCAAAGATTTCACTGAGCAACAGCTCCAGGTTTTGCTGTTTGGCGACCGTGAACCTATAAACGGTAGCTGGTCTAACGGCGCCAATATG
Source organism: Candidatus Bathyarchaeota archaeon (assembly GCA_017883615.1). Taxonomy (GTDB): domain Archaea; phylum Thermoproteota; class Bathyarchaeia; order Bathyarchaeales; family Bathycorpusculaceae; genus JADGNF01. The sequence goes on along the minus strand of JADGNF010000019.1, from coordinate 17,134 downwards.
TGGATGCGCAACGGCTGGGAAGGCATCATCCCTCAGACCATGCGGCTTTACAAACAGACCGAAAGCGAATGGCGGAAAGAAGACATCGAGAAATACATGAAAAGCCGCCCCTGCAACACATGCAACGGAAAACGCCTGCAACCCGTCGTGCTGGCAGTGAGGATTCTGGACAAAAGCATCATCGACGTGACGGATTTGTCGATTTGGCAAGCAGTCGATTTCTTTAGGAGTTTGCCCTCTCAGTTGAACGAGAAGGAAACGGCAATTGCCAAGCAGGTGCTTAAAGAAATTAACGAGCGATTGGGCTTTCTCAAAAACGTGGGGTTGGGTTACCTTTCTCTTTCTCGTGCGGCTCGGACGCTTTCTGGCGGCGAAGCCCAGCGGATTAGGTTAGCGACGCAGATTGGCAGTAACCTCATGGGCGTCCTATACATTTTGGACGAACCCAGTATCGGTTTACATCAACGTGATAATGCTAAACTTATCAGCACGCTGCATCGGCTGCGGGACTTGGGAAACACGCTGATCGTGGTTGAGCACGATGAGGAAACTATTCGCAGCGCCGACTATCTTGTGGACATGGGTCCGGGCGCAGGTATCCACGGCGGACACATCGTTGCCGAAGGCACCCCCGAAGAAATCAGCCACAACAAACGAAGCCTCACCGGAAAATACCTGTCCGGTGAACTACAAATTGAAGTGCCCACTGAACGACGGAAACCCATAGATTTCATGGTTGTCGCAGCCGCAGAAGAGAACAACCTCAAATGCCTCACCGTAAAATTGCCCCTTGGCGTGCTATGCGGAATCACAGGAGTTTCAGGTTCAGGAAAAAGCACCCTAATGAACCAAACCGTAATGCCCCGTTTGAGAGAAAGGTTCGGGGAACGCGTGGACAAAATCGGCAAACACGAATACCTCACAACGCCCACATTCGTCAAAAACGTCATAGTAATTGACCAAGACCCCATCGGCAGAACCCCCAGAAGCAACCCCGCAACCTACACAAAACTGTTCGACGAAATCCGCAAGATTTTCGCTGCCACCAAAGACGCCAAAACCCGCGGCTACAAAGAAGGCCGATTCAGCTTCAACGTGAAAGGCGGCAGATGCGAAACCTGCCAAGGTGACGGCGTGTTGCGTATCGAAATGAACTTCCTCCCTGACGTTTACGTGCAGTGCAGCGAATGCAAAGGCAAACGCTACAACCAAGAAACCCTCAGTTTGGTTTACAAAGGCAAAAACATCGCCGAGGTCCTCAACATGACGGTGGAGGAGGCAGCAAAATTCTTCGAGAACCTACCTCTCCTGGCAAGAAGACTGCAAACCTTGCTAGATGTTGGGTTAGGCTACATCAGACTGGGGCAAAGTTCAACTGAGCTCTCGGGAGGCGAAAGCCAACGCGTGAAAATCACTCGGGAACTGAGCAAAAACAAGTCCGGGCACGTCGTTTACATGTTGGATGAGCCCACAACGGGACTACATTTCGATGATACAAAGCGCCTGGTTCGAGTGTTAAATAGACTAGTGGATAAGGGCAACACAGTCTACGTCATCGAACACAATCTAGACGTCATCAAGAGCTGCGACTACCTCATAGATTTGGGACCAGAAGGTGGCGAAGCTGGCGGAGAAGTTATAGCCCTGGGAACTCCCGAAGAAGTTGCCCAAAACCCAGCCTCGTATACAGGTCAGTTCTTGGCGAAAATGCTTAAGGCGCATCAACCATCAGATTAATCCAAAACGGCGAAACAAATTAATGATTTACATCTCGGCTCCCACCGAATTCAAAAGCGGCGACATTCCAACCAACCCAGGCGTCTATCTGTACCGCGACGAAGCAGCCGAAATCCTCTACATCGGGAAAGCCAAACACCTTCGTTCCCGCGTCAAAAGCTACTTCTCAAACACAGATAAACCCGCCAAAACCCGCCAGCTAGTTTCCCGTATCCGAAGCATCGACTGGGTTGTCGTGAACAGCGAAGTCGAAGCGTTACTCCTCGAAAACAAACTCATCAAACAGCACACGCCAAAATACAACATCAATTTGAAAGACGCCAAAACCTTCGCCTACATCGCACTCACAAGGGAGACGTATCCGCGGATTTTGACGAGCCGAAAAGTCTCACGAAAACTGGAATCGTTTGGTCCCTACACAGACGGCTTCACAAGGCAAGACCTCCAACGTCTCGTCGTCCGAGTATTCAAACTTCGCACCTGCCGCAAACTTCCCAAACGAGCCTGCCTAAACTTCCACATCGGCTTATGCTCGGCACCCTGCAACGGAAACGTCACCTCAGAACAATACACCACCCTAGTAGAAGAAGCACGATCATTCCTAGGCGGCAACTACGACCAAACAATTAAACTCCTAATTTCACAAATGCATCAGGCTAGTCAAGACCAACAGTACGAGCGGGCTCTGGAAATTCGAACCCAAATCGCCTCGATTAGGCTTCTGAATCAGAGACAGATCGTGGACACCGAGCGACGGTTTGACCAGGACGTGATGGCCTTCCGCAGGCTGGGCGAAAAAATGCTTGCGGTCCAGATGGGCGTTCGAAAAGGTGTTCTGCTGGGCAAAAAGGAGTTCTCGGTGGATTTGCAACCGCAGGTAGAACAGGAATTCCTCAAAGCCTTCTACGCCACAAACCAGATTCCAAGAGAAATTCTCGTTAACAAGCCATGTTGGGAAAGCCTCGCGGAGAAAGCAGCTTTGGAAGAGTTCTTTGCCTCAAAACGCGGCGCCCCGGTTTCGCTGGTTGTTCCCAGGCGCGGTGACAAACTTGGACTCGTTAAGCTTGCCGAAAAGAACCTGGAGTCTACTCTAGACGAGGACAGCGCATTGGTGGATTTGCAAACGGCACTTAACTTGCCTGCAGTTCCGCATGTGGTAGAGTGCTTCGACATATCGAACTTAGGTGAGGAACATGTTGTTTCGGGTATGGTTCGCTTTCCCGACGCCAAACCCGACAAACGCAACTACCGCAAATTCAAAATAAAAACCGTCATGGGGCAGGACGATTTTGCGTCAATGGGCGAAGTGGTGGCGAGAAGATACAAACGTCTGACCGAAGAGAAAGCGTCTATGCCTGACTTGGTAGTTATTGATGGTGGTCATGGGCAGGTTGCAGCGGCTAAATCCGCTTTGGCTTCGCTAGGGTTGCAGGTTCCGCTAATTGGTTTAGCTAAAGAACGCGAAGAAATCTATTTGCCAAACGAGTCGGCTCCATTGCAGTTTGACAAGAACAGCCGCATGATGCTTTTCCTGCGAAAAGTCCGCGACGAAACCCACCGTTTCTCGCTTGGTTACAACCAGAAACGACGCCAAATGAAACTTAGAAGTGAGTTCGAGAAGCAGAAAAGCAAACCATAGCAATCATGTTTGGTGCCTAATATCCCGTGTATGCAGAAAAGGTGGAGGGGGTAGGTCCGTGGGGGCTTTTAGACGAAAAAAGGTAGGGGTAGGGTCGCTGTTGGATAGTTTTCCGTTCAATAGATGTTGAAAAGGGCGGCAGGATGCAAAGAGAGCAGAGGTTACATGCCACGCGGATCGCTTTTTACACAGAGCATTGCACAATCCTTAAAACCCATCCGCTTCAAACCAACTTACGGGTGCTGTTAAATGGTTAAGATTGACATCAAAAAAGAACTCAAAGACCTATACAATCCATCCTCCAAACAGGTCGTAGTTGTGGATGTTCCAGCCTTCAATTTCCTCATGGTGGACGGCAAAGGAAACCCAAACACCGCCCAAGAATACAAGGCAGCCATAGAAGCCCTGTTTACCGTTTCCTACACCCTAAAATTCATGGTGAAAAAGGGCAAATCAGCCGTAGATTACGGGGTGTTGCCTCTTGAGGGGCTATGGTGGGCTGACGACATGAACAGCTTCATCGATGGAAAGAAGGACGTTTGGAAGTGGACTGCTATGATAATGCAGCCCAAATACGTCACCGAATCGTTGTTCCAAGAGGCGCTGGCACTGGTGAAGAAGAAGAAAAACCCCCTGCCCTGCCCAAAGTTCGCTTCGAAACTTTCCACGAAGGCTTATCTGCCCAAATCATGCACATAGGACCATACGCAGCAGAAAAAGAGAACATCCAGAAAATCCACGGCTTCATCAAGCAAAATGGCAACGAACTTGGCGGCAAACACCACGAAATCTATCTTAGTGACCCCCGAAAGTCGGCGCCTGAAAAATTGAAAACTGTTATTCGTCAGCCGATGAAGAAAAAACCGTAATTCAACGTTTTTTCTGCGTTTTTCCTTCGTGATGGAACGGGTTTTTTGTTCCACACTTGGAACACATCGGTTCGATAACCGTTAGCCAGGTTCCGCAACTGCTGCATCTTCCCTGGATTTTGATGCCGCAACTGGGACAGAAATACTCGTCTTTGTTTAAAGGTATACAGTAGAGTAATCCGCCTATTTCTGTTCCGCATTTTGGGCAAGGTTGCTTTGGAGTAGACATCTGGGTCGGGTTAGTATGGGGTTTTTGGCTGAAATATCTTTCGGGATAAATCTCCGAAGCCTCAATTTTTTGCTGTTGTCACTTTTGGCAATCACACACAGTTATTGGCATCCTCCTCTTTCATACTGGTGGCTGCTTTGTGGAGGTGACTTTCAATGACTGAATGGCCCGGAGGCATAGTGGGCGGCGACTACGACAAACGAGACGTTTCTATCCCTGAACCGAAAATCGAAGCTGACGGAACCTACCGTTGCTCCAAATGTAATCAGGGTTTCCCAACTCGGCAAGACTACGACGACCACTATATACACGCACACACGAAGGAAAAAGCCGACAAAAACTACGCTGTGCCCTAAACCAAATAGAAGTTGCCTCTAAACCCTAAAAAATATTGGGACTTGAAGATGTGATAGTCCCTATTTGTTAAAGGCGTTTCTGTTTCGCCTTGTACGCCGCTGCTACAGCCAAGAATCCAACCACTAACACGGAGACCGCGATAGCTAATGGGATTTCGGGTACTGACGGAGAGGGAGACGGGAAATCCGTGGGGACTCCTGCTTGGACCGTCCAGACACTGGAGTAAATCAAGGTCAATGAAACTGAGCGGTTTCCGTCGTAGTAGGTATCATTAAGGTCAACAAGTGCGCCCGTTTGCCTGTCCGAAAACGCTTCAAATGTTTCGCCGGAAGTTGGGAAGCCAAAGTGAATTGCTGGTCTTTGCTCATTGAGGTAGCTTCTGGTGACCGTCTGGTCGATTGTTAAGGCATAACCATTCGGGAAGATCTGGTCGTTGACACTAAGGTTGGAGCCGACAAAAAACAAGTAGTTATCACCGCTCGTGATTTGCCCATTGTTGACGTCTATAGTTTGGGAGGCGGGTGACAGCTTGGTTCCGTTCGGCAGGTCAACTTGCAGAGTATAGGTTACAGTAGAGCCAGATACCGCGGTTACGGTTATGTCCCATCGGGACTGATTCTGGTCAGGCATCCAAACTATCCATATATATCTGTCCGTGTTATTACCGTAAGCCGCGTATTGGTAAGTGAATTTGTCTCCTTTTGCAACCCCAACGCTTACGTTTTGAGCATGCGCCGACCCGGCGAAGATTGCTAAAAGTAAGGATAAACAGACGAGTGAAATTGCAGCAACTTTCTTCTTCATCATAGCAATGTCCCCATTATCCAGAAGCTATTCATCTCCTTTTTTATTTGTTGCCCCAAATTCCCCATTTTTCAAATGTTGAAGTCAATCGGTGGTCCCGCATTTTCCGGTTGGTCTTTTTGCCCGACTGGTTTGGGCTTAGTTGCTTTTCTGGTTAATAGTTGTCTTGACATCCAGAACGCTACTCCAACCAGGAGCAGAGTTATTGCTATGGGAACATATGAGGGCAACTCAAGCCCAAACGCCTCAATTAACATGAACAATCCTAAGAAGCCGATGGATGTCATGGCTCCATTCTTGAGGTACTTGTACCTCGCTACTTGGTCGATACCTTTGATAGTTAATTCCCGTACCACAATCGCGCCGATGCCTATGCCTATGAAGATAAGCAGCAAGTTTATGGTGAATGCAAACGAGCCAATGACGCCGTCAAAGCTAAACGCGGCATCCAACACTTCGAGGTAGACGAATTTTGACAAGTCACTTAGATGTGGACTTTGGATGGTCTGTTCCGTGGACTCAGCTGTTTCCTTAAGTCCATAGAGAAGGAAGAACGTGGCGGAACCGATGGCGGCTGCAAGCATCATTATCGGGTTTGCGCGGGCTAAGTACATGACGAGGACAAGGATGACTGCCGCGAACCCAAAAAACCATACGCCATGCTTGGCTTTCAAGAAACGCTCTATGTATAGTGGTTCCTTCTTTTCCAGGAACAGCCAGTGGAAGTAAAGGAACATGAGGAAGACTCCGCCGAACATTAGGATAACTGGTTTTTGGGCTTCAATGGCGTTTGAGGCAAGGTCGTTTCCGCCAACGAACGTGGCGAAAAGACTCTGCAACGAAAGGTTTGGCACCGAAATCCACACGATGAACAGCGGTAGCAGAAATCGGACTAGGAAAACGGATGTTATTATGCCGATGAGGAGGAATCGTCTGCGCCAGAGTTCACCCATGGTTTTGAGGACGTGGGCGTTTACGATGGCGTTGTCTATGCTGTTGACTACTTCAAAGACGATTAAGCCAAGTACGATGAGGATGTCTTCGACTAGAGGTATGGGCACGGCTGGAACAATAAAATTTTAGATATAAAACTATTTTGCTACCACCGCAACGTCTGTTTGGGTGGCACCTGGTTTTGTTTTGGCTTGTCTGGTTGGTAACTTTGAAATTTAACTCTAATTATGTTTCTTTTTGCTATTTCTGCTCAAGTTTTCCTTGACCCTAAATCTAATCATTTCCTTTATCAACTCTTTCGGAATCGACCTGTTTAATGGAAATTGAACCGTGCCTTTGCTCACCTTAAAATCAACGAGTCTTTCTTTAAAGGCCTCAACTCCCGAAGCAGTAGGAAAGAACCCAATGTGGTTTTTGAACGCTGCAAAATAGACCAAGATACCGCCTTGTTCGAAGGCAGGCATTTGATAACTAATTACCTCTTCAGCATCAGGCGCCGCCTCTTTGACGGCTTGTCTCATTTCCTCCAAAATAACCTGCACGTCGCCGGGAAAGGTGGCGATATACTCATCTACGGTTTTGAACACTCTTTTTAGGTCCATTTTGATTCCCTCAATAACGTCTGTTTCGGTCCTAACTTTCTATCTTCGCCGTCATTGATTTAGTTTTACTAGTGACAAAAGAAACTCCAGCCGAAAAAATATACCCTCGAACTATTGTGAGAGGGTGGCGGGCGCGGTGGGATTTGAACCCACGACCCCCAACTTAGGAGGCTGGTGCTCTATCCGTGCCGCCAACGAAAGAACCCTCGACCCCCACAATTTCTGGGGTCAATCCAATGTTAGCGACTATCCGTCCTGAGCTACGCGCCCACACAAACGTCGGGCTTGTTTAATTGTGCATCTTACAGATTTTAACTTACTGCAAGCCACCCAGACCTGTTGTCCGCAACATTATTGTTCCCCCGCCGCTAACTCACCCTTATGTCCAAACTTCACGTTCAGCCCCTCTACCACCAAGCAGTGCCCGAATTCGTCACGTACGCTAAGAGCGAAAGCTACAACCTCGAAGTCGCAACGTTTGCCTACATGAACGTATACGAAATGGACTGGCAAAGTGCGATACAAGAACACAAGCAGTTGCTAGCAAGCTTCAAAGGGATGGTCTCGTTTCACGGCGCTTTCCAAGACATAGCAATTCACAGTAGCGATCGAAAAATCGCTGAAACCTCAAAACAACGAATCCTCGAGAGCCTCGAGGTCGCCCAAGCCTTCAACGCAAACAAAGCCGTTTTCCACGGCAACCTAAACCCATTAGTCCAAGGCGAATACTACAAAAAGAACTGGCTAGACCGAAACGCCAGCTTCTGGCAACATATTCTGGAAAAATACGAAGGCACCCTCCTGTTGGAGAACGTTTGGGAGCCAACCCCAGAAATCTTTCACCAACTGCTAAATCAGGTTGGGTCGCCTAGGCTAAGAATGTGCCTGGATGTTGCCCACGCAAACGTGTACTCCCAAGTTCCCCTCTTCGAGTGGGTTGCCGTGTTGGGTTCAGATTTGGTTTACTTGCATTTTAGTGACAACTGTGGAGAAGTTGACGGCCACATGGAAATTGGCGCTGGAAAAATCGACTGGAAAAACCTCACCGAAATCCTCAAAAACCACAATCTTACCCCAGACGTTGTTCTTGAAGAGGGAACGCTGGAGAAAACAAAAAACTCAGTCGTATACATGAAACAGCACGATATCTACCCATTTTAGAACACCCAATCCATGCTCCCAGCCGATTCGTCGTGCAAAAAACTTAAACAAGACTCCGACGTTTCTAAGTGGCGAGGTGCAGGGGTACCCGAGCCAGGTCTAAATAGGCGGCCAATTCGCCCCCTAGGACAAGGGGGAGGACTTAAGATCCTCTGACTCAGGTCTTCGTGGGTTCAAATCCCACCCCCCGCACCATAAACAAACCTCCAAAGAGTACAATCCCGCTTCTTTTAGAAAGCTGCTAAATATTGCGTTCCTGATCATTCTTGTCTTGGAGTTAACGTAAAATTTAAGTGCCCTTAACCTGAAGCAAAAAACAACAAAAGGAAACTAAATTTAGTTCTCAACTCTTCTTCTGAGCCATCGCGTCAGCCAAGTTATTCGCGAAACCGCCGAAAAGCTTGAGGTACGTCATAATCGAGTCGGTCTGTTCAGGGTGGCTATCGATGAGTTGAAAAACGTTCTGAGCGAACTCGTTGAGGGGATTTTTGATTGTTTCAACGTTTGGGTTTGGATACGAGATTACAAAACCTACAAGCGAGACAACGCTCCGAATTTTTTCCTTTATTTCCCTCGCATTCTTCGAGGCGTCGGCGTCTAATTCAATGATGTCTTGAGTCAGCTTTTTTATTTCTGCTATTTTGCTGTCAATCAAGGAATCTTCGTTCTTGCCCGAGTCCATTGAAAATCACTAGAGTATCTCTATTATTTGCGTGTTATTGAATATTACTTTTCAATTTTTTTCGACTGAGTTCAAATCCCACCTCCCCCACACAATAGCCCTTTCTCGGTTTACACGCCTTCGTGCTGATTTTTCAGCCAAAATACCACTAAAAGTTCGAGAATTATAGGTTAATCATGTGTGGTTCAAAACTGCAACCACCGTTTCCATATGCTAAGTCTCCCATAAAGATCAATTAATCTTTGTCGGACTGTTTTTATACGACTGCGACCAAGAAGATGGAAAGGAAGAGACAGCTTGACGATCATCGTTGATGATGCTGGCAGCGGCGACCTGCTTTTCGGCGTAGTCATAGGAGCCTACCGCGACGAACCCCACGCATTCTGCTATGACGTGGTCGACGTAAAATTTTTCCAGCCTGCTCTATTCCGCAAAAAAGAATATCTTACCCAAACATCCAAAATCGTTTGCCAACTCCTCAACAGGCTACAACCTAAGCCCGACGAAGAAATCCACTTCTGCCAAGGCTACATCTTCGACGAAGCCGCAGAAGACCTCCGAAAAACTTACGGAGAACGCATCCAACGCATCAGAGTCATAGGCGAGCCACAACGGCTAGTAGAAATCGCCTATCTGGACGAGATCAGGAACCTAGGATATGAACCTCTCCCTGAGAGAGACGAGAAAAGGGCGAAAAACTTCTTCCACATGATGCGTTGGCTAAAAGCAAACCCTAACATGATGCCGTACGCCAAAACCGGTTGGCCCCGCCTATCCAGATACCAGATGTTCAAGCCTTTTGAGCAGAAAGTTGAACGGGGCAAGTTCGCAGCAGTTTGTGCTGACTGTCAAAAAGAATGTGAAGTTCCCTTCAAGCCTAACGGCAACAGGCCAGTTTATTGTAAAGAGTGTTGGGCGAAGAGAAAGTCGTTCCGTAAGAACGCTTCTGGTTAAACTCTTCTTTGGGTTCTCAAAAATAGAGAAAAAGGTATTCTGCCAAAAAATGGCAGGTTGGTTTAGTCTTCTCTCCACTTGAATAGTTTTGCCGCGGCCACGAATACAACGAAGGCAAGCACCGCAGTAACCCCGATGTCTATCAGCGCTTGACCATAGTTACCATAGACCATAACATTGTTGAGCCCTTCAACCACGTAGAAAAGTGGAAGAACATGTGCAAAGTTACGGAGGTATTCAGGCATAAGGTAAAGCGGGAAGAATGTGCCCGACAGGAACATCATGGGGAAGGTGATTACGTTTCCAATTACGCTTGCAGTTTCAACGCTTTTACTCAATGTTCCCACGAGCATACCTAGTGCACAGAACATTGTTGGCCCAAGGACTATGAAGGGTAACAGCCAAAGGGTTAAAGTGATGTGGGCGCCGAAGACAAAGATTCCGACTGCAACTAGGATCAGGAGAGAAACAAACGACAAGGTTATGTACCATAGTATTTTGGAGGCTAGCCACTCCATTTTTGAAAGCGGCGTTAAGGATAGCTGCTTGAATAGTTTTGTTTTCTTATACTCGGCGGATATGTTAACCATGGCAAACATGGGGCTAATTAGTATGGAGAATCCGATTAGACCTGGAACTAAGGAATCGATGTATTTTGTCTGCTGAGCACTAATCGTCTGCGACGATACCCCGATAATTGGAGCTGTTCCTTTTAGATTGAAAGAGTTTGAAACCCCTGTAACTATTTGGCTGACAATCTGGCTGGAGCTCTGGCTTGGACTCCCGTAAACCGTTACGTTAATTGGTACGTTAGATTGGTAGTCCAAAGAGAAGTTCTGTGGAATGGATATTCCGTCGGCTGCTGAATTACCTGACTTTTCTTTGAGAAACTGCGTAAAGTTAACCGAAGGGTCTACCGAATGTAAAATGATTGGCCATGAACCGTTAACTCCTGTGCCGTTGAGGACCGCAATGTATTGTCTCGAAAGTTGTCCGCCGTCATTGTTTTGCACGTACACAGTTGCCGCTCCACCTCCCGCGAAGATAGCGCCAAAAAGCAATATGAGAATCACAGGGAAAATTAAGCTGAAAAACAATCCAACTCCGTTTCTTAAATACCCGCGACCGAACACTCGAAAGTCTGCAAAGATTCTTCTTGCACTTGCGCTCATATCTAACGCCTCATTTTTTTACTAGAGTTATATGATTTGTTCTGAGTGCCATCAGCTGCGATGTTCCCGCTATCATCTACAGCACCACTCACTAACTTCACAAACACATCATCTAAGCTGTCACGGCGAGTATGAATTTCGCCCCAATCCAGCCCCGACTGCTCCGCAGCTGCCAAAGCTGCCAAAGCGTCAATCTTCTTGTTAAGCTGTATGCTGACGACGCCTTTAGTAGGGTCATAATCAACTGAAAGTTCAGTATTTTTCTGGATGTAATCCGCAAGTTCTTTGGCTCCATGGATTTCAAGCCTTTCACCTGAACCGTACTTTTCGATAATTTCATCCGAGGTTCCCATAGCAACGATGTGCCCGTGGTTTACGATAGCGACCCTGTCCGCAAGCACTTCAGCTTCTTCCAAATAGTGAGTAGTCAGAATGACTGTTTTCCCCTTTGCTTTTAGGTTTCTGATAACTTCCCAAATGGCTCTTCGCGCATTCGGATCCAGCCCCGTGGTTGGCTCATCCAAGAAAAGCAAATCAGGAGAATTCACCAAAGAAAGCGATAGACCCATTTTCTGTTTTTGCCCGCCTGAAAGATTCTCGAAAGAGTTTTTAGCCGAATCTTCCAGCAAAACTTCCTTTAGAATATCATTTGCATTCACGGGAGTTCCGAAAAGTCTTGCATAATATTCTATTGCTTCTTTGGGATTTGCTTTTTCGAAAAAGTTGAATTGTTGCGGAATAACGCCAATTTTTTGGTGAAGGTCTTTTCCGTTTTCCCAAGGATCTAGACCAAGTACTTTTGCTGTGCCTTCGTCTTTCTTTCGCAGACCTTCTAGGATTTCTATGGTTGTGGTTTTGCCTGCGCCGTTGGGTCCCAGAAGACCAAAGACTTCGCCTTGGTTAACGGTGAAGGAGATTCCGTCGACGGCTTTTATGTCGCCGTAATGTTTTTTGAGGTTGTTAACTTCAATCGGTATCAATCTTACCATCACGCAATGCTTTTTCTGTTCGCAACTTCCTCATATGGTTTACTGTTCCGGCTATCGGGATTCCAGTGTTTGCGAGGAAGTTTTTGCGTAAGGAAGAATTTATCGCTTTATTAGCGCCCCCAACAATTGAGCCCGATACCCATTTTTTGCATGGTTTATTGGTACGGGTAAATACGTACACATAATAGTTTCTAGCAGAGGTTTTCTTTTTGTCAAAACGCCTGCTTCGTTTCCTTCCGTCGAAAACAGGACGTAATAAGCCAAATCGACCTTAAGCTGGATTAGTTTGGCGAGTTGGTTCTTTTTCTTTTGTTATTTTAGCTACAGCAACAGCCCCTGATAGCACGCTGGTGTTGAGGAAGGTGACCTCTCTGCCTGAATCCAGCGACAGGACAGTATGCAGGGCTGTAAGTTCTTTAACCGTCCCCTCGCCGGGCATGAATGTGGTGACTACTCTGTCACCAACCTGATACGGAAGTCTTCGCTGAGGGATATCTTCATACTTCTGAAGTTTAGTGATGACAATCGCTCCAGAGGACATAGCGCTGTTAGGGATCGTCATGATTCCCGTGTCCGTCCGGATTCTGGTTACTAAAGCTGTAAGTTCAGTCACTGTTCCAGGAATATTGTTGACCACAACGCTGTCCCCGGGGCGCAGCTTATGCATCACGAAAATCAATGCTCCCGCCAAGATGCCGCCCACGAATGTGGAAACGATTAAGCCGATGGTGATTGATGCGAATCCCGCGCCCGTTAACAATGCTTCAGGGGAAACACCCAACCCGTTAAGCACAGCGAATATCATGATAAGGACGGCAATGGCTGCCATGAAGATTTCCAAGATATAAGCAGCTTGTTCCCCAGGTGCCGTGTCATGAGCGGTTTTGAGCGGCGAATAAAGAGCAGGATGGTTGCCCAGAAAGCTACGATTATGGCAACATCAATGGTTTCGCTTACGAGGTCGTGCTGGCTTGCGGGCGCTGCAACGAAGAGCGAATAAAGTATAATCGCGGTGGCTGCTAAGCCCACTAGGAACGCTAAGCCGGCGATGAATCTTTTGAAAGTGTTCACAATGCTGGGCATGTTCCATTTGTCCTTGCAGTTTATGGCGTGTCTGTTACTAATGTTTTTCCCGATTCAAGGATTACGATGTGAGAAAATCGGTTCTGTTTACCGCAAAATAGAAAAACACCTTAAGCCAAATAGGGAAACATAATCCCAAAATTGGAGACGCGCGTGATATGAAGTTAAACAAGAATGACGAGCAAGTGGTAGCTGCCTTAAAAGAAAAAGACATGAGTCTAGCAGAGCTTGCCGAAAAAACCGCTATTCCCAGCAAGAAAGTTTTCAAATCGCTGAAAAAGTTATTCGAGCATGAAATGATAGATTCTAATGCGCGCAAATATCGGCTCTTGAAGGAGAAGCCGCCTGCGGGCAAGAGTTCAAGGGAAGATGAACCTGAAGAAGAGTAACAATTTTTCCTATTTAGATCGTTTTTTCCGTTTCGTCCCAAAAAATCAAGAGAGCATCGGTTTGTCAGATTTTACATAGTAATAGAAAAAATGATGTTAAATAAAAAAGGCTGAAGTGGGTGTTACTTCAGTTTGCGTTTTCCGGCTGAGTAAGATGCGACGCCCACTACGGCGATAGCTGCGACAAGAGCTCCTGCAATTCCGACGACGTATAGAATTGGTACGTTAGATGATGTGCTTGTTGCGGCGCTAGAGGGGATGAATACTGCCTGGTATTGGTATGTGTTTCCCCCAGTGTTGTAACCGTGGGTTACGTCGAATGGGTTGTCCGTGACGCGGTTGATAAGGTCAAATCCAGCGGGGTTCACGCCAGTTCCAGTACTTGGGTGTCCAGGGCTGTATCCCATGTATTCCCAGTAGGCGAATTCCCAGCCTGGGGAAGCTGTGGCTGTGAGAATGGCTGGGCCATCTACACCTTGAGTGTACGTGTATGTGCCTGCTGGCGGGTCAGTGCTTCCTCCATCGGTTCCCATAACTTGTATTGTGATGCTTTGCGCCGTGCTGGTTTGGGCTTTAGCTGGAATTGCAGCTGAAACTACAGCCATAGCAGCTAACAAAATCAAAAAGGCTAACGCCAAATATTTTGGGTTTTTCATATATATTTTTCTCCTTACAAAACTTGATTCAATTTCTTTGCTGTATTGTTACTGTCCAAAAAGAGAATATAACAATTTGTGGTAGAGTATATACAACAACAGACAATAAAGTCGATATATGCGAATGAAACGATGGATTTGGACATTGCTTGTTGCTGCCTCAGCACGAAACACCGAGTTAACTAAAACAGCAGTTTCAGTAGATATGAGGCAAAATGGTCGCCTACTTTATTTGGCGTTTTCCAGCAGAATACGCTGCCACACCGATTAAAACAACAGCCGCCACTGAACAGATCGCTAAAACGGCAACGTACAATAATGGCACGCCATTGGAAATGTTTGAGGTTCCGGAAGAGGATTGGATGAACACTGCTTCGTACTGGAATGCGTATCCCCACATGTCGGTGCCGTCAGTTGCATCGATGGGGTTTTGGGTGAGGCGGGTTATTTGGGCGAGTCCCGGTTCTCCTAGCGGCGCGGTGTTGTTTCCGGGGATATAGGCATAAACCTCCCAGAAAGCGAATTGCCAGCCGGGGGCTGCGGTGGCAGTCAAGATGGCTGAGCCATTTATCCCCTTAATGTAGGTGTATGTGCCTCCCGTCGGCCAAACGCCCCCTCCATGAGTATACATGACTTGTATGGTGACATTTGGAGCGCTGGTAACCTGGGCTCTAACGAAGTTAACTGAAGAGGTAGCAAGCGTTACCGCCAAACAAGTTAACACGATTAGCGAGACCGAAGCTACGTACATGCCAGTTTTCAAGGTTTTCCCCTGTTTCCATTAGATAAGACAACTGCCGATATAACGATTTTCCGCAACCTGTCCAAAAATGCATCGAAGGCGTCAAAGGAAAAGTTTGTGGTGGAGCCTCGAGCGGGCCTTGCTCCCGCGGCCTGCTGCTTACAAGGCAGCCGCTCTACTGGGCTGAGCTATCGAGGCGCCAGCGGATACTTTCCCAGATTACACAGACACATGAAAAACAACACAAATAAAAGTTGCTGCCAAAAAGGTAAATACTAACTTGACAGAGCGAGTCGCCTAAGTTCTTTCGAAAGGAATGTTGACATTACCAATGGAACCTGAGGAATAGCGACTATAAGCTATCCGAACACGACAGCGAATTTCTCTGAAAAGAAAACATGAAAGTTCATGCATTAGGTGCTCAAAAACCACGATCTCTTTCCAGTCTTTTATCAAAGCAGCTCCATCTTAACCCAAACAATCCACTCCCATAAATAGGTGAATTTCCTCAGTTGCATTTTCAATTGGCGAAGTAGTTAAACTGCATAAGAAACTGCGGCAATAGAGAAGTTTCTTACTCTAAAGCAGCCAATAAGCAAACAAAGACGACCAAATACCCCATCTAGTACGTACGCTGTTCCCCTAAAAACCCCTAAACCCCACGACACAACACTTATATTATTGAGAAGAGCTTCTAACTGTTCCAGCAACTTCAAGTTGCCATGGAAAATTAGATGCAGCTCCTCTCTGAATAAGATTGGGGTGAAGGGTGAATGAGCATCTTGACGCACAAGACAAGCTCACATGACACCACGCATAGGCCAAAGCGACGCAACAACACATTAAACGTAGGTTTCATCAAACGCCAATAGATACCACCAAGGCCCGGACATGCCACGCTGTCTGGAGGATGGCTCGGCTTGAGAGCCGAAGAAGGGCGCGGCAAGCCGCGATACCGCCTCGGGTAGGCGCATGCAGCCTTTGAACCGAGGATACCTGAATGGGACTTCCTAGAAATGCTCCTTCACGGAGCGGGAACCCCCCGAACGGAAGCATCTTAGTAGGGGGAGGAAAAGAAACCAAAACGGGATTCCCTTAGTAGCAGCGAGCGAACTGGGAACAGTCCAAACCGAATCCCACGGCGAAAGCCGCGGGAGATGTAGGGTTAAGGGCCCAGCTTCCTCTTCCCTGGTTAAGCTGAAGTGGCCTGAAAAGGCCCGCCATAGAGGGTGACAGCCCCCTAAGCATAAGCCAGAATGAGTTGAGCTGGAGTCCCAGACTACCGTACCATGGTTTTGGTGCGGAAAGTTGGAAGTCACCAACTCCCAAGACTAAATACGCCTCAAGACCGATAGCGCACTAGTACGGTGACGGAAAACTGAAAAGTACCCCGGAATGGGGGTGAAAAGTGCCTGAAACCAGACAGTAATAGACGTGTGCAGCCCGGAAGGGTAGATCCTTCCTCAAGGAATCCGCTGTGAAGCGGTAGTACAAGGGAAGGGGACTAGGGTTGCACGTTCCGTCTAGAAACACGGGCCGGGGAGTTTATGGCTGTGGCAAGCCTAAGGGTTTAAAACCCGTAAGCATAGGGAAACCAATACGCACGCAACTCCGCAAGGAGCCAGGTGCAGGGTCTGAAAGGGCCCGGAGTCACAGCTTTACATACTAGAAACCAGACGATCTATCCCTGGGCAGAGCGAAGTTAGGCGAAAGCCTAATGGAGGCTCGTAGGGGTTCTGACGTGCAATTCGTTCCTCAGACCTGGGGATAGGGGCTAAAGACCAATCTAGTCTGGTGATAGCTAGTTCCATCCGAAGTAGATCTCAGTCTAGTCGTGAGCGAGGTGGCTAGTGGGGTAGAGCACTGATTGGAAAACAAGGATCCGAAAGGATCCACTTTTCTTTCAAACTTCGAATCCACTCGCGCCATAGACCTCATGAAACGGGTTAATGGGGGTAAGCTCCATGACCGAGAGGGGGACAACCCAGACTGAGGTTAAGGTCCCCAAGTGCTGGCTAAATGTCAAACCGAAGGGCGTCGTCAGCCTCAGACAGCGGGGAGGTAGGCTTAGAAGCAGCCATCCTTCAAAGAAAGCGTAACAGCTCACCCGCCGAG
>JADGNF010000018.1 GCA_017883615.1 Candidatus Bathyarchaeota archaeon | reverse complement strand
TTTTCCGCAGAACTTGCGTGCGTAATGTGTTTGGCGGAGTCACAGAGGAAAAGGCCCAGTTTCCTGCGTGATGCTCAAGAGAAAATTGCTTTCGTTTCAAAGGTTTATTATCCGATGTGGGTTTTAAACGCCAGAAACTCGGCGCTCGTAATCGATGGCTTAGGAAACTCGTCACACGAATTCAAGTTTGAAGAACCCACCAAAACTGCCGCCTTCATCGAGGAACTCCAAAAAAACTCTGCTGACCCACAAGAGTTCATAGAAACCCTCAAAACACAAGCTAAAGGAACCAAAGCGTTCACCACCCAAGTTGACATTTCGTTCTCCGCGTTGGTGAATGACAAGGAATTGCTAAGCTTCTTTTCAACCTACTTCCAAAGTGGCTCACTTAGCGACCAGCAGGAAAACGAGGGGATCCCCGCAGAGACCGACGAAAAAACCGCAATAGAAACCACCCACGCTTTCGTCAACTGTCTAAGAACCATGGAAGCTGATGCAAAAGGACTAAAATACGCGCTAGGCATCCTCAAAGAAGAGACGGAATTCCACACAAATGCGGCCACCCGTGAAGTTGGGGTTTTGGAAGAAAAACTTGAACACGAAACTTCCATCTTGAAGCCAATTGTTGAGAAAGCGGTCAATAAACTAACCCAAAAACACGACAAAACCATGGCAACCTTCCAAAGGAGCCTCGAAAAGAAAACGGCTGCAATGGATAAACGCCGTGAAACTTACATGCGCAAACTCCAAGTCGCCGAAAAAAGAAAAGACGCTACCAAAGAAAAAATGGAGTCAGCCAAAAAGAAGAAAAACACCAAATCTTCTTCGGGATCCTTTGCTCTCAAGAAGTACGAAAAAGAAGTCGACAAAACAAAAAAAGAAATCAAGACGATTTCCGATGAAATCGAGAAGTCCCGAAAAGAGGGGAAAAACAACGTCAAACAGAAAAAAGAGGAATTCCAAAAAGCCCTCGCCGCAGAAGAAGGCAAACTAACCCAACTCGACAAAACGTATAAGGCGAAAATGGGTGAAAAGGAGCAGCTAATCGAAGAAATGACCACGCAAGCAGCAACCATCACGTCAAGTCTCGAAAACCGAATTGAACAGCTGAAACGCAGTGGCAACGCTTTGAGGAGCCAGGTGGAAGTTGACTTCAAGCTGGATTACTCGGAAAATCCGGTTTTCGTGCGATTGCCCGTTTATTTGACTAAATTTGTAAATGGTGATGGGGAACGGTACAGTGTGGTGGCGCCAGTTGCCATCGCCGAAAACTTTGGCACCCTGATTGGGTTAAAGCAGATGCTTTCACTTAACCCAGATTCCAAACTTAAGGTGCTCACGCATCCAGCCAGCAAGAAACTTCAAGAAACCCTCACAGACAAACTCGTCGGAAAAATCCAGAGGGACTCAGCCTTTCGAATCAAAATTAACGATTTGTGCCGAAGCAGCAACCTCATAGACCAAAACATGTTTGGGCAAACGCTCAACGAAGGCTTGGACGAAATTGAGAAGAAGGGCTGGATGACCCATGAGGAAGCGGCGTCTATGTGTAGACACGTGATAGGTGAACAGGCATGACCGCAGATGAGAAAATCCTAGAAAAGAAACTGCTCATCAAGAGGGTCTACTCGACAACGGACATATTCCAAATCGGCAAAGAAAACTCAATCACTTTCTTTGACAGGTTCGTAAATGCTTGGGAACCTGACCCAGATGAAGCAGCCTTCGAATTGGCGCAGGCTCTTAGCGATAAACAGATGGAGGAAGCGTTCAAAAAACATCCCCCACGTAACTATGCGGTTTTTCGAGGCTCAAACTTCACGTTTGAAGAAGGAAACCTAACCCCGAAAGGCTCAACTGAGAAAATTCTGGCAGGCATAGGAGAAACCGAAAAAAAGTATGGACAAGCTGCAACGGCAGTTTTGAAAATGATGGCGCAGGCTGGCGGAAACTTTGGCGGAAAAGAGCATGAAGAAGCTTCGCAGTTGAAGGTTGATGTTTACGAGATTTTAGAAAAATTGGAACAGCTAAAAGTCGTGGTGCCCTCCTACAAGGGGGAAGGTTACCGTGAGTGGCGTATGCTTGAGGAAACGCTGCCTTTGATCCGAGAGGAACTGGGTATGCCGATGTTGGAACGCAAACCCGTAGCGGTGTCACCGACGATCCAGACTACTCTGCCAACTGGTTCTGCGGGAACTGTTAAACAGGAAGAAGTCCCCCCAGACCCTCTGGAGGATGAACGCAAAAAAATCGCCGAAATGCAAACCGAACTTGACACCTACCTATCCGACCTACTCAAAAACAGACTATACGACACCGTAAAGTTCGGCAAAACCTTCTCAGCCAGCACCGTCGCCGATTACCTGCAGCGAATGTTTGGCGAAATGTTGTACCTCGATAGCTTCCTAAGCATCATCCAACAGTACAGTATCTGCGATGTCGAAATCGTGAACCCACAAGGAAAATCAGGATTGAAAACTGGCTGGAGCTTCGCTTTGTTTGGGGAGCCCGGTACAGGAAAGAGTTTCTCGACAAGGGATCTGATTTTGGGAATTCCAGGCGGAAAATTGGCGGCTCACGGAATTCCCGGCAGAAACCGTTACTGCGGCGGAATAACTCCTGCACGGTTCATTCGGATTGGCCAGGTTTATGTGGGCAGAACCTTCAACTTTATCATACCCGAATTTAACGATTGGTTCCGTTACAGCGGGATGGTGGATGTCCTCAAGATTGCGATGGAGCGCGGGGAAATCAAGCATGAATTGCACCGCGAAATCATCGGTCCATATCGTTTCGATTCATTTTTTACAGTGAACTACAACACGGCTGTTATGGGTCAAGGATACGCTGTTACAATTGGGGATCCAAACTTCAACGCCATCGAAGACCGCATGATTTGCCGATTGCATCGAATGACTAAAGAACGTTACGAGGAAATAGCGCAGAGCCAGATGCGTTTGGCGCTTGGTGAAGTGAACCTTGACAAGATGGCGAAACAGATTCGGGATCACGTCACATTGGTTTACGCTATCCAGACTGGACATCCGTTGGTTAGGGGACGCTTCAAAAAGAAGCCGGTCATGATTACGCCTGAAATGTACGTTACTGTCGGCAAAGCACGCGAAGCAATCCTCAAACACATTCCGGACAGCATGAAGTTTTCGGCTCGTCTGGAGCATAACGTAGTGAAGTTTGCGTGTGCCGCTTCTCTGCTCAACTATTTCAATGATGATTTAGATTATATCGCTGTAAGCGCGGACGCTTTAGGACGAGCAATTAGATTGTACGTGGAGGAAGCTTCTGTCAGGTCTAAAGAAGATTTTAAGCCCGAAGAAGTCCTCAAGGAACTTTACCTAAAAAAAGAAATAGGTTAAGTTAGTTTGACGAAGTTTTCGTCTAGTCGCTTAATTTTTCCTCTTGTTTGGAGGTCAGCGAGGAGTTTGTCCAGTGCAACTCGGTCGATGTTGAAGGTTTCGCTAACGATATTGCTCACTTCGGTTATGCTGGTTTTCTGCATTTCCTTTATGAGTCCAATGAGATCCATGCTTTTCTGGCGTTCCTCGGGCGGCAGCGTGCGGGCTCTTTCGAGGATAAAGAGAGTTATCATGTCTTTTTCCTCGTCTTTCTTAGTCAGCGTGACGAGGTGGTTGCCTGGGAGCTTTTTTCCCGTGACTTCTGAATAGTCTTTGACTGTAAAGTTGTCGCGTATAGACGCGGGGATTTCCTCGGCGGTTTTCACAACTTCGCGGTGGACGCTGCCTTTGTTGTCAACCTTTGTTAGGGAAATGATGTCATAATATAGGTCTGGGTTGAGGCTTTTCTGGAACAACATCGTGGCGCTCTCGAGCTGGCTGTAGAGTTTGCCAGGCGGGCATTTGATGGCTTTGACCATGCTCCGGCTGTTTTCTCGGTCTACACAGACTTTGAAGAGCCATTGTCCGGTTTGTAGGTCGCTGGCTTTGTAGAAGTGGACTTCTCCTGCCCGCAGTTCACGCAGGCTCAGGTCGAACCATGAGTCGTCGGTTCGTTCTTCTTGAAGGGAAACTCTGATGCTTTTCATGCCGTTAACATCCAAGGGTTAAGTGTAGGATTGTTACGTGGTGGGTTTTTGGTATATGGCTTTTTTGACTATGTTTTTGTCTATTTCCCCTTTTTGGCTGATTTGGGGTTGGTGGATTTTTGAGGGTTTCTTGCTTTTCTCCCGATTCGTGGGGTTTGTTGCTCGGAGAAAAACACAGCCCGTTTATAAAAGCAACACACTTGGCTACAGAATGCCCAACACCTATTGCTTTTGGAGACCGCCCCCTCCCTTATTTAAAGCGTGAAAGACAAATTCAACTGCGGTTTGAAGCGAGAATAGAAACGTTCTTGGCATGGCATAGTCGACGATTTTCAAGTGTCAAGAAGCTTTGACACACAAGCTTGAGACGGAAATGCAACTCATACGTCGACTACAATAATATTGTAGTTATGTTAAACGGGGAGACAGTAACGTTTATTACGATTCCTTTGTTCCTCCAAATCTTGGGATTGAACTGGGATAATCATGAGGGGAACTCGAATCTTGCTTGTTTTCTTTTTCGCCTTTACCGCTGCGACGCTGCTTATGCCGGCGCCCATGTTTCCGGGAAATGTGCTCTGTACTTTTCTTGGAGCGAAAATCCAAATCTACGTCAACATCCTCAGTGCCATTTTCAACGGTGTAATCTATGGCGTAGCCTTATGGCTGGTGTTCTTGGGAATAAGCAAAAAACTAACAAATTGAAGAAAAGATTCGCTTTAGGAAGTTAAGCTTCCATAGCTTGCTGGAAACCGGTAAGTTTTATGACGGTTCCGCAGGTACCGCAGGAAATAACCAACTCCGCTAACTCATTACCCACGACTTTGGTATCCAAGATTTTGTAAACTTCTTCCGATTCATCATCTGGAGAAATCATGGTCCCACACTTGGGGCAAGCGAATGACCCGTCACCCTCAACGGTGGACAAGTCTAATGTTTGGAGCTCTTTCTTCATGACCTGTTTCTTTAGCATACTTGCTTCACTTTTCCTTCGCTTCTGCATATTCGTCTCTCCTTCTGAGTTTGTAATATAATTAAATTATGAATTACAAGTCTGTACAACAGATGCATTTAAGCTTTAACCCCGAAAAACAAAGAAAAAACGATGGAGGTTTCGACCTTAAAACGGCGCCCACTGAAATTGGCTTTTCTTGCGGCAGTCTTCGTTAGCTTGTAAACTTTTCAGGTGAGATATAGTCTCCGAAAGTTGCACGGGCTTTGTTAAGTCGTTCACGCTGCAGGAAAAGTATGCCAAAGAGCTCCAGAGGGGTGTCAGAAACGTTTTCCTGATAGAAACGTTGGACACGCTCGATCTTAGCCAAGTTTTCTGGAACGCGTATGGTGAATTGCTTGACATAATCTTCTTTCTTGTAGTCTTTGCCCAGAACTTCCTTGAAAAGTCGGTGCAAATCCTCATACTTCGGAATCCAGCCAGTTGGGGTTTTGATTGCATCAACTTCGCCATGTACTCTTAGCTCCATCCACTTGACCCAAACGTGCTTGTCTTGCGGGCTGTTGACGTATTTGCCAGTGTCTTTGTCTTTAAGGAAATAGTTAACTCCGAAAACCAAGGGTGACTTTTTGAGTTTTTTGCCGAACTCCAAGTTGTTGCGAATGTTCTGACCCATGGGTATCGAGATGAAGTCTTGGATGCTCATCATGTTTATTTCGGGCACGCCCTCTTTGCCGATGGTCGCGAATGTGGTTTCAGTCTCTAGTGAAGCTGCGTAGGCGATGATGCCGTGGCACCAGTCGAAGCTTTGCTGGACGGGCACGTAAGCTTTGGCATCTCTGCCACCATACATTATCCCGCCTAATTCTACGCCCTGGGGGTTATCCAACTCAGGGTCAACGTTCTCGATTGCTTTCAATGCTACGGCGTAGCGCGCGTTCTTGTTTGCTGCTGGAACTTCGTTGCCGTTCTCATCTTTCTTGCCTTCAAACCACACGCCAGTGTAGTTAGTTCCTTCTTTTGGAAGTTCGCTGCCCATGCCCAGCCAGTACGGTTTGCCATCTTTGACCAAAATGTTAGAGAAAACAATCTCTCCTGGAGTCGTGAGTACTTTGTAGATTAGTTGATCATCTTTGGCGTTAACATCTTGAATAATGCCAAAAATGCCTGACTCCACATTCACCGCGCGTGCAACCGAGTCAATTGCGCGAAGGTATGCAATATCGTCGCCCAGGATGGTTTCTCCTGGAAGCATGGCTGTTGAGGTTTTGCCGCAAGCGCTGGGGAAAGCTCCTGCAAAGTATGTTTTGCGTCCGTTTGGACCATGCACACCCATTAGAAGCATGTGTTCAGCCAGCCAGCCTTCATAGTTGGCTTTTCGTATTGCAAGTCGGAAGGCAAGTTTCTTGAAACCTACGGAGTTGCCGGCATACTGGGTGTTGACGCTATAAATTGTATTGTCCATGTTGTCGATGTAGATGCGTTTCTTTTCATGCTCAGCGCTCACCATATCCCCGGTAAGTTTGCCCGCGGAATGGACCACGCGTAAGAAGTCGCTTTTTGGACCGGCCTTTACGAACTCTCCATAGCCAGACCTGTAGAGTAGGTCTTCTGAGTGGGCAACATACCAAGAATCCGTGCATTGTAGACCTAAAATTGTAAAGATTGAGTTTGTGGGTCCAAGGGAGATTAGGCGAACAATCATTGTGTGACCTTTCATGGAGTCCTTAAGTAAGCCTCGAACTTCCGCCAAACCTTCTTGTCGGTCAATCTGATTGAGTGCTTTGCTAAAGGAGATTCCTCTTGGCACCAGGTAACGGGTGTTTTGGCGGTCTCGGCCTTGATCGAATTCACCGTCAAAATGAACGGTGTGACCCGGCATCGTTAACGTAGCTTGCTCTTCGCAAGACGCGATGGCTTGTCGCCGAACATAGGCGACATCTTCGGTCGAGTCGCTACAAACAAAAATTTTGTCTGGGTGGCAAAGGTCGCTAGCTTTAGCAATAAACTCGTGAACGTTTGGGTTGTCTATTGCTGAGAGTTTCTCGTAGTCTTCGGGATCTAGTTTGGGCATCAACGCTTCGAGGTATGGGTTCTTTGGAATCATGTTCGGCACCTATCAACTGTTAAGGTTCGGAATTGTTGTGGAAAGCTGCATCAGATTTGTTTCTGATTTCGGCACTTAAACTTGCTTTCCCTGCTTTGTGTCGTGCATGTGAATGATAAACCTTGCGCACGAAAAAGAAAAGGTTGAAGATTATGTGATTTGACATCGCTTCTCTTTACACAGTATTATAGTTCGTTTACTGTTCCTGGGACTCTTGGGAATGGCTGTGTTTCCGCGATATGCCTCACTCCAGTCGCCCAGCCGACTAGGCGTTCGATGCCGATGCCTGCCCCTGCAGAGGGTTTGACTTTGCCTTCTTTTGCCAGCTTGAGTAGCAATGCATAATTTTCTTTCTTGATTTGGTCGCGTTCAATTTTCGCGAGGATTTTTTTGTATTCCCATTCGCGTTTGGCGCCGCTGAGAACTTCTCCGAACTGTGGCAGGAATAAGTCGTAGTTGTCCCACTTACCTGTTTTGAAGTCTTCGAAATCGTAGAATTCCCTTGGGATGTTGGTTACCCAAGTGGGCTCCTTGATTTCCTTTGACAGGCATGCTTCCCATTCATCGCCGTACTTTGCTTCTAACTTGGCTTTGTCAACAACTTTGAATGGGGCTTTGGGCACTTTGAGGGGTTCACAACGGAGAGCTTCAAGTTCGGGTTTTAGATCTTTTTTGAGGCTCGTCACAAGTGTAACGAGGGCCTTCTCGACAAGCGTGAAGACGTCTTTTGAGGTTGCGTCTCGCGCTTCAAAATCGAGCTGCGTGAACTCGTAGATGTGTTTGCCCGTTTTGGCGCGTTCCGCTTTCTCGATGCGAACGTTAGGAGAAACGATGAAGAGTTTAGGGTAAGCCAAGCTGGAGGCTACGAGTTTGTGGATAATCATGCTAGCCGTGGTACGGACGATTTTGCCGTAAATGTCGACTTCGATGCGTTTGTCGATGGAGGCGCCTGGATCAGGCCATAAAGGATCGGTACTTTGGGAAAGCGCGACGGGCAGAAGCCATTGGAAACCGCTGTCAATGTAAGTTGACGTCAGCGATTGGAGGGTATGGGTCATGACTTTGCCTATGGCGGCTTTGCGTTCGAGTTCGCTTGGGCTAAGTTGGTCTAGGGGTTTTGGTAATTCGGTTAAAGGTACACAGGGTACTTCGGATGTTTTCATCATTGTTCATCTCGGGGTTTGTTGTCTACACTCGCAAGCCAGATAATAAATTTTTTATGAAAATAATGGTAATTATTCCAAAAAAACATAGTCTTATAAGCCTTAAACTTGTAATAATTACAATTATGTCAGGTAAACTTGATGAAAAAGATCTGGCAATTCTCACTCTTATCCAAGAAGACAGTCAGCTGACCGCCAAGAAAATCGCGAAAAAAGTCAACGCTCCCTTAACCACAGTCTTTGCCAAGATGAAACGAATGGAGGAACAAGGCATCATAAAGGGCTACCATGCTATCGTCGCCGCAGAGAAACTGGGCGCAGGTACCTCAGCTTTTATCTTAGCATCAGTTTCCTATCGTTCCAAGTCAGACGGGCTGCCAGTTTCGCAGCGCACCGTAGCGGAAGAAATAGCCAGATTCGCCGAAGTCCAAGAAGTTCACATAATCACAGGAGACTGGGATTTGCTGGTTAAAATTCGGGGGGCAAATGTGGATGCCATCGGCAAATTTGTCGTAGATAAACTACGCCTCATTAGCGGGCTCGAAAAAACCTTGACATGCATGGTTTTTCAAACAGTTAAGGAAACCACTGCCGTTGCATTACCGCTGAAGAGAGCAGAAAGATCCTAGCTTGAAGTGGCGTAGTATAGTAGAGGCAGCGCGAGCAGAACAGTGTTTCTGCCTTTGGAGCTTAATGTGTAATCGACTCGAAGCGGTGGACCTGAGGTGACGTTTCTTTCGATGTAGCCGTATTTAGTTAGCAGTTTGAGCTTATCAGATAGTGTTCGGTTGTTTACGCCCAAAACCCGTTTGAATTCCCCAAATCCGATGCTGCTTTTCATGAAGAGCGAATAGAGGATTTCAAGGGTCCATTTTTGGAAAAGGAGATTGAAGGTTTCTTCGAGGCTTTTGAGTTCTTCTTGGAGGGCTTGTGGGTCGAGTTCTTGTTTTTCCAAGATCTTTTCAAGTGTATCCTCAATTCCTTTAAGAGTCTGCTCTAAACGTGCTTCGATGAGTTTTCGGAGGTCTGCGCTTAATGTTATTTGAGTTGCCATGGTTTCACACTTGGTGTAGTTTGGCTTACTTACGGGTTTATATGTGGTTTACTTTATACATCTGGGTGTAAAAAATATATCTCTCTTTAGAGGGGAATCTAAGTGACATGGATAATAAACATTAACAAATGCATGCGATGCGGAGGCTGCGTATCCGTCTGCCCAACCGCCGCGCTCGAATTGAGAGACAACGTAATCCGCGACGAGAAACTCTGCAAACTCTGCGGATTATGCGATCAAGCCTGCCCCGTAGATGCGATAAAGGTGAATAAACCATGATTGATGCCGTCATCGTCGGAGCAGGACCAGCCGGAACATGCTGCGCCAAAAAACTCGCCGAAGCAGGGTTCTCCGTTAAAGTCTACGAGAAACGCGCCGAAATCGGTGCCCCCAAACGCTGCGGCGAAGGCTTAAGCGAAGCAAGTCAGAACTTTGTAGGCAAAATCCCCGAACGGTGCATCGCGCAACGCATGAAGGGCGCCCGACTCTATGCGCCTAACGGCAGGTACCTAGATGCAATCCTCACTGAGGGGGGATTTATTTTGGAGCGCAAAGTTTTTGACAAGTGGCTCGCGGAAGAAGCCATCAAAGCAGGGGCTTCAGTCCAAGCCAACACTTTCGTTTCGGGTTTACTCAAAGATAGCAAAGGCTACTACACGGGCGTGAAAGGGGAATTCATGGGCAACGAATTCGAGGAGAAAGCCCGCGTCGTCATCTGCGCCACAGGCGCCGAATCCCCCATTCGCACCCAAGTACTAGGCGTTTACTCGAAAGTGAACCTGGTGGACAGTTGCATCCAATACGAAATGACCAACGTCGACATGGTTCCAGATATGATCCACATTTACCTCAGCAACATCCTCGCGCCCCGCGGCTACGTTTGGGTTTTCCCCAAGGGCGAACATCGAGCCAACGTTGGCTTAGGCATCGTGCCCCAAGAAAAGAAGCCCGGCGCCTACATGGAAGAATTCTTCAAAGAACACCCAGAAATCAGCAAAGGCAGCATCATAGAGGTCAACGCTGGCTGCGTCCCAGTAGGGGGCTTAGTAAAAGACATGGTCACTAACGGCTTCGTCCTGTGCGGGGAAGCAGCAAACCACGTGAACCCCATTCACGGTGGAGGAATCAAAGAAGCGGTCATCTCGGGTCAGATGGCAGCCGATGTCATCGGCGAGTGCCTCAAGAAAAACGACGTCTCCAAAACGGCACTTTCCAAGTATAATGATGATTGGTGGGAGCTGCGAGGCAACCATCTAAAGCGAGTTGAGAAACTCCGCGAAACTCTAGAAAAACTCTCTGACCAGGACCTAAACGACTTAGTAGACGCTCTGAAGCCCGAGGATATCATCGAGTTCGCCCGAGGCGCAAAACTCAGCATTTTGGCCAAAGTTCTTATGCGGAAACCAAGATTGGTCGGTATCGCTATGCATTTGCTGTAAAGAGATGGAGAATTATTTGAAAGGCGGTTTTTCTCCGCCAATTTTTGTTTTTCTATGACTGTGTTTGGTTGCTTTTCGGATTCTTTTGTTTAACCTTGTTGAAAGTGTAGTTTTTGATTGTCAAGCTTAGGAAGATAATTACTATTGTCACGGCGATAGCTATGGCGAAGATTGTGTTGAATGCGGTGGAGTTTGCTACCATTGCAGCCACTACTGGGTGTCCTCCTATGTTTACGATGTATGGGCTGGTGTAGGTGGCCATGATTGTTGTGGCAAGAACTGGACCGATTGCGCCTCCTAGGTTCCTAAGCATCGTGTTCATTCCTAGGCCGACGGCAATATTTTCTCTTGGTAGCGAGATGGATATCATGTTAGTTATGGGAATTATCATAGATACGACTCCGACGAGTGAAACGGCGACGTCAATAGTAAGGTCTGTGGTGGTTGTTCTGTTGAAGATGAATAGCGATAGGCCGGTGATGCTGATGATGGAGCCGAGGATGAGGATGGGTTTAGGTCCGATTTTGCTCACTGATCTGCCGATTATTGGTCCTACAATGAGCATTACTAATGTTGCAGGTGCAAGAGTTAGCCCTGTGGAAATGGTATCCAATCCTAGCCCAAAGGGTTTAGGTTGCTGTGCATAGTAGATGACTGCAAAGAAGAGCAGGAACATGCCAAGACTTGAGAGAATGCCAACTAGGTTTGCGACGAGGACGTTTCGGATTTTAAGAAGTTTTAGTTGAATTAAGGGGCTGGTTCGTTTGTTTTCGAATACGAAGAAGTAGACCGTTAGGATCAGCCCGGGTATGAGGAATGCAATGTCTTCAAGGGATAGCCAACCTAAGTTGGGAGCTTCGGTCAGGTACAAAAGCACAAGAACTATGCCTGACATTAGTATGGTTGCGCCTGTGTAGTCTACTTTACTTTTTTTGCCGGAAACGTCTTTTTTGAGCATTTTTGCGGCTACGAAGAACATGATTATGCTTAGTATGAAGGCTGTGTGGAAAGCCCATTGCCAACTGAGGTCTTCCACCACGTAAGCGCCTATGATTAGGCCTGCTGCGGCGCCTATGGCAAAGGTTCCGCTGATTATGCCCTGCGCGGTGGCCACTTTTTCTCTGGGGAAGATGTCAGTAATTATTGCTAGTCCCAAGGGGACTATGGCGAAGCCGATGCCTTGGATGGCTCTTGAAAGTATTAGCATGTATATGTTGGAGGCAAATCCTGCTAAGCCCACGCCTGCGATGTAAAAAAGTAAGACTGAGAGGAAGATTTTTTTCTTGCCGTATATGTCGCCAAGTTTTCCGAACAACGGCGCGACTGCAGCTCCGACGATCAAGAAAGCGGAGGTAATCCATGATGCGATGGTTGTTGAAGCGGCCAAGTCTTTTTGGATGGCGGGGATGCCGGGGATAACCATGGTTTCGACGTAGTTTACGAGTAGGGAGACGGCGGTTACGGTTAGGAGGACTTTGAGTGCGTATCGTGATTCGGGCGTTTTGGTTGTGGGGTTTGGCTGCATGTTTTCGCTTCCGACCTTTTTATTAGCGACTGCAAGTCAGTTTATATACTTATCGTCGCCAATAGCAACTGTTTTAAGCCAATCTCACCCAGTATACTGCGATCCACAATGCCCAAAGTAATTCCCGAGTACCGCGAAGCCGCCAAAACCAAAATCATAGACGCAGCCCGGACCGTTTTCGCTAAACAAGGCTACCACGACGCCACAATGGATGACGTTGCCAAAGAAGTCGGCGTAAGCAAAGGTGCCCTCTACTCCTATTTCAAAAGCAAAGAAGAAATGCTCAAAGAAATCTCTCTGCAAGGGCACCAAAATCTAAGAACTATCCTTAGCGAATCGTGCAAAACCCACAACCTAGAAGAAGCCCTCGAAAAAGTTTACGCGATGATAACCGAAAAGTACCGGGGTAACCTACACACCCATTTTGAAATAATCGCGATAGCGTCTCATGACCCCAAAATCAGGAAAATCATCATGGAAGACTACCAAAAAGACATAGATACCGTGACTGCGTTTGTGGAGGAAAAGATGAAGCAGGGCGTAATGCGCATGGATGTAGATGCGCAGACGTTGGCGGAACTTTTCACGGCTCTTTATATGGGAACTTTGGCGAGGCTAGTCATGGGATTTCCAGACAGGGAAGTACATGCCAACTGGATAAAATCCATGCTCCTCATACTGGGGAAAACTAGAAAATGAATGAGCAACGTTTTACCACAGCCTCTTAGTAAAATCTGGTCAGTTTCTCCGTCTTTTTTAGACAGATTTCCAAATATGCGGACAAGAAACGGAATTCACTCAGCAATCAGCCATTAACAATTTGCATCAACAGCGCTAATCTAACTTCTTGCAGCCATTGAACAAACATTTTCTATCTATGGCCAAATTTTAGTCAAAATCTAATTTGGCTAGAAAAAAGTTCAGTTCGCCGCTTGCAGGTTCAAGCAAATGTTGAGACTATGAATAAGGGGCTATAATCAAAAATCGCAACTATAACCTACATGATAGAATAGGAAAAGGGTTTGTTTAGCGGCAGTTTCCATTGCCGGTTCCGTTCTCAGGAAGCAGCTTTTGGATTCGCAAAATTTTCTTGAATTCTTCTTCTTTAAGCGATGCACGTCTGCCGTTCGCGTAAACCTCTTTCACGCGCTCCACCACCACAGCAACTTGCTCATCGGTTGGTTGGTTGCCTGTGAGTTCGGTGATTTTGTGTTTGACGCCGCTTTTTCCTGATTGTTTGCCGATAGTTAAGCGTCTTGTGTTGCCGACTAGTTCCGGTGGATAGGGCTCGTATGTCCAGCTGTTGTTTAGGACGCCGTGCATGTGTATGCCTGACTCGTGTGCGAACCCGTAGTCGCCTACGATTGCTTTGTTTGGTGGAACCACGTATCCTGTGGCTTTGCCGATGAAATCTGCTGTTGCTTTGAGTTTCTCGGTTTTTCCTTTGTACTTCATGACGCCATAGTGCATGTATAGGTTCAGGAGCACTTTTTCGGTTTCTGCGTTCCCGGCACGTTCGCCTATGCCTAGATAAGTTGTGCTGGCATAGATTTTGTCCCAAACGCCGTCCGCGGCACGCACCGCAGCTATCGTGTTCTCCACTGCGTTGCCGAAGTCATCATGAGCATGAATTTCAAGCGCTTTTATACGCGTTTCCTTCTTTAGCGCTTTCACTTTCGCCGGAATCCCGTTCATCACTGGAGCAGCAGGATCAGACAAACCGATGCCCACGGTGTCACAGATTCGGTAACATTCGGCTCCAGCATCCGCAACTGCGTTGACCCATTTTTTCTCGAATTCCCAATCTGCTCGCGTGCTATCTTCGCCGTGAACAAAAACGCGCATTCCATGATCTTTCGCAGCATACTCCACCACATCAACCACGTTCGCTAACAACTGATCTGGTGTTTTGTCAGGCCACTTGGCCGCAAAATGAATATGTGAAACCGGATGCGAAATGCCAACTTCACTAAACCCAAGCGCAATGGCGCTGTCGATGTCTTCGCGGACTGCGCGGCACCAAGCGGCAACGCGGCAAGGCAACTTTAACGCATGGATTAGTTTAGCTGCTTTCTTGTCAGGTTCCTGATAGTGAAAAACCTCTAGCCGCTCTACGCCGATGTCACAGAGGAGTTGCGCGATTTTTGCGGAGTCTTTAGGTCCAGCCGCTAAGCCGGGCATTTGGATTCCGTCGCGAAGGGTGGTATCGTCGATTATCGGTTCTGTTTTTAGGGGCGGCATTTTGAAGTAGTAATCTTCCAGTTTCATGTTTTATCGACTCTGATTGAAGTTCTTGGAAAGGTGTAATGCTATCTTATGGCAGTTTGGGATTTGATAAATGTTTCTGCAACTTTTCTGCAAGTTTGTTCAAACAGATATGAGATTACAATACACCTACAGTTGTCATTAAATGAACAAAAACTTTACATAGAAACTAACTTGTGACAAACGTTCACCTAAGAAAAATCAAACTTTGTCCACCTTAAACCCGAAAAACAACACTAAAACCCTAAAGTTTCATGCAGCGCTTTTATCGTTCCTGAAACGGCCACCACATGAATCGCAGCTTCCTTGCCATTAAGCGAAGTAATAGTCGCCAAAGCTGCACGCACATTATCCACTGCGCACAAATTCGCGCGAACCACCGCAAATTTGCGCTCGCAATCATAACTAATTAAGGCTAAACTGGCTAAACTTGCCCCATATTCCCCAAACAACTTGGTGACGACTGTCCAAACGGCGTCAATAAATTCCCGCTCAGTAGGAATGCAATCTGTTTCTAGCTTTAATGCCAAGTAGCGTCGCTTGAGCCGTTTCAACAATCCTCACCCTGTTTGATTACTCGGATTCCTGGGGCCACAAACCCTATGCCCAGTTTTCCGCGATTACGTTGCACCAACGCGGTTGCATTTTGGGACACGGCATCCAATGCAGCATCACCTGTTAAGCCGAAAAGCGATGAGAGCAAAGCTACTTCACGAGGCTTGCGCAAAAGCATCGGCTCCGAAACTCCGCTTGAAACCACAACGGGCAAACCGAACTCTAAAGCAACTGCAACTTCGCGGCGCAGACAAGACAAGAAACGCACTCG
>JADGNF010000017.1 GCA_017883615.1 Candidatus Bathyarchaeota archaeon | reverse complement strand
GGCAAAAACGTTTTTGACGTTTTGCGGCGGGTTAAGAGGTCCGTTCGAGGCGAATGGGAACTCACGGACGCCGTTACATTGCTGGCGAAAGAGGGAAAAACGGTCGTGCCTGCTGAAATTGCTCGTAGCGACTGGTTTGATGTTGGGCGTCCGTGGGATTTGTTGGAGGCGAATGCTTGGGCACTTCGGCGTATGGAGCATCGGGTTTTGGGGAACGTTGAGGTAGGTGCCCACCTTTTGGGGCCAGTTACGGTGGCTGAAACCGCGCGTGTCCGCTCAGGTGCTTACATTGAAGGCCCATGCTTCATCGACGAAGGCGCAGACGTAGGACCCAACTGTTTCATACGCCCCTGCACCAGTATCGGCAAAAATGCTCGGGTCGGTAACGGCTGCGAAGTTAAAAACACTATAATCATGGATGCCACCCATGTCGGGCACCTTTCATACGTTGGCGACAGTATCCTGTGCGAGAATTGCAATCTGGGCGCGGGCACAATCACCGCTAACCTGCGCTTCGACGACGGAACTGTGAAAATGCAAATCAAAGACAAAGTGGTGGACACGGGCAGGCGCAAACTCGGAGCCATCTTGGGTGATAACGTCAAGACCGGAATCGGCGTCCTGCTCATGCCAGGCGTGAAGGTGGGCAACGACAGCTGGGTGGGACCCGGTTTCATGGCGGAACGGGACTTGCCCGAGAAGTCGATGGCGTTCTTGAAGCAGAGCTGGGAAAACCAAGAAAAGAAAAAGTAACCTCGCCAAAATTTCCGGTTTCAGATTTCTTTAAGAACAACTGCACATGCTGGACATTTTGCAATACAGTCTCCACATCCGCGGCAGAGCCGCGTTTCAACAACGGCTGCTTCTTCGGAGTCGATTCGGAAAATGGCTTTGACGGGGCAGGCTTTGGCTGCCTGGCAGTTTTCGCATCGGGTGCATTTGTCTGGGTCGATGAAAGCTTTTGGCAACCGCGTCCTGCCTGAGTCAGGGCCTTTTTAGTTGAGTTTGTTTATTTTCGGTTTCACGTCGCCTTGGATGCCCAAATCCTTCGTTTCCTGAACCTGTATCATACAGTCCACCTCGGAGGCTTCGTTGAAGGCTTCGTAGTCTGCCATTGAGAGGAAAGCTCCGTCGGCGGAGACGGGTGAGTCGCTGGCGAAGATGCCGATATCTTTCATCATGATTTCTCCGGGGTTAGGCAGGCAGTCACAGTACTGAGTGATGTCTTTAGCGAAACTCAGGTACGAAACTTTATCTGGCTTAAACGTGGAGAGGACACCGTATGCTGCTGACGCGAGTGCTTTGCTTAGGTTCTCTTTATTGACAAAGTGTATGGCTTCCATGGGGCACGATCCGATGCACACGGGGCACCGCATGCAAGCCGCCGAAGTGTTTCTGGCTTTCCCCTCAATAATGTCGGGCAAGTGCATTGGGCAGGCTGCTTTGCATTTGGCGCAGCCGACGCATTTTGAAGTGTCAATCTCTATGCCAACGACCCGGTGCTGCCGAAATTTTCCAGCCTGAGGAGTGCAACCCATACCTAAATTTTTTATGGCTCCCCCAAAACCGCTAAGCTCATGTCCTTTACAGTGCGAAACGACAATCATGGAGTCTGCCTCTGCGATGGCTCCTGAAACCTCGATTTCGCTAAGGATGCCTTTGGTTTTTACGGTTCGGTAGTTTTCACTTTTAAGTCCGTCAGCTACAATGAAGGGTGCCATGTTGAAGCCGTTCATTCGGGCAGTGTTCATGTGGTCAACTGCGTTGTGGCGTTGCGCGTGGTAGTAGGTGTTGGAGTCGGTTAGGAAGGGTTTGCCGCCTGCTTCCGTGACTCGGCGGGCGATGTCGTGTACGAAGACGGGTTGCACGTAGTTGGGGTTGCCAAGCTCCCCCACATGCAGTTTAATCGCGACTAAGTCGCCTTTTCCGATGCAGTCAAAGGTGCCTGCTTCTTCGTAGAGGCGTCCGGTTTCTTCCAGAAGGTTATTGCTTGTGCTCCACGGAACAAAGTGTACGGTCATGTAATGTTCTCCAGATGAAAGTTGATGGTTGAGGTGATATTTAGAATTAACCACACGCGTTAAGAGTCTCACTTCTTGCAACGTTATTTGCGATTCAAATTCCAATGAAAAGTCTTAAATTGCCAGCAAAACAGAATACATAATCATAAAGGAGACTTTTGAAATGGGTTTATCAGATGACTTAAATCAGGCAGCGCAATACACTGGAAGCATTTTTCAGCGCCTAAGCGAATTACTGATACTGATCATTGTTTCAATTATTCCAATCGTTAATTTCATAGCGCTAGGATACTACGCACGCATCATCCGCGATAGTCCAGCATCAAAGAATACGCCAAAACTCGAAAGATATGGCGAAATGTTCTTTGAAGGCCTCAAAATCTTTGTTGTCACAATAATTTGGCTAATCATCATAGCCATAATCGCAGTGATAATCGCAATACCATTCATAGCCGCAGCAGTCCTAAACAATTTTACAAACCCTGCACACTTCTTTAGCGCCGGAGGAATTTTCGCACTAGGAGGTTTCCTCATAGTCATTGGCATCATCACGTTTCTACTGGGCATATTTGCATTCATGGGCATAATTCACATGGTCAAAACAAACTCTTTTGGAAACGCCTTTACGTTTGGCGAAATCTTTAGGAGGATAGGCAAAATCGGTTGGATTCGCTACCTCGCATTTTTTGTCGCGGTTTTCATTGCGGCAGCAATAGTGGGGGCCTTAACTGGCGCATTGGGACCAATAGGTTGGGTTCTTGGTGCATTCCTTTCGGTTCTGGAAGGGCTGTTCTTTTCAAGAACTATAGGACTGATGTACGACAATGCGGTAGGCACCTCTTCACAACCTGCTACTGTTCCGCAAGCTCCAGTTCAATAAATCGATCGGACAGACGCGGTTTGGGAAACTGCCGAGTCTTCCTTTTTTTTCTTCTTGGAATAATGTTATGTGCACGTGAACCGCGTCTGTTACGCTGTGAGTTTTTTTTTCCTCAACATTGGAGACTGTTTTTTCAAAAGTACCTTTCCGAGAGCCGCTTCAGATAAATAGTTGAAATGCACAATCGTATGCGTTAATACTGGAGTTGAAATAGGTGTCCGTATCACAGAGGAAACTCGCCACTGAAATTGCAGCGTTGGTTGATAAACCCGTCACAGTTAACACGACTACCGGCAAGAAATTTGTCGGCACGCTCGTCGGCATTAACCCCGACAATCTAAGCCTTTGTATGGCTGAAGCCAAAGATGAAACTGGAGTTGTTTACCGCCGTATATTCCTCAACGGCAACGTCGTCGCCCAACTGACCAGCACCGAAAAACCTTTTGACCTCAAGGCATTAGCCACAAGACTCGAAAAAGTATTCCCAACCATGGTTAAGCTCTACGAAGAACAAGGCATAATCTGGGTCATGGATAAAGTTAAGCTAACTGAGAAAGGCGTCGTTGAAGGTTCAGGACCAGCCGCAGAACGCGTCCAAAGAGTCTATGATCTCTTCATGAGCGAAGTCAAAGGCTAAAAACGCCTAGATATACCAGCGCAGAGCTTCTTCCTCTTTCTTCTTTTCTTCCGCAACGTTTCTAATTAAGCCAAAAGACTCCAGCATACGCTTCGTTTCAAGTGCAGCCGCATCCACCCCTGACAAATCCACCGAAAGCCCAAGAAACTTTGTCAAAACAGCCAATACAACTCGAGTCGCATCCACATCAGGAACCAAGCCAACAGTGTCCACCAGCAACGCAAACGCCTTCACTTCACGCAGTCTACACAAGCCAACGACAAGACCCGCGATGCCAAAGATGTGTCCGACCATAACTTTTGGTCCCAACCCCAATGCTTCTTGCATCGTCTCCTCATCTGAAGCTGCGCAGTAAAGCCCCGGTGCCCCCTTAACTTCGTCCTTCTTGAAACCGCCCAGCGAAACAGCGAATCGACAACCTAACTCCTGAGCAATGTCAAGGACTTTGCCGCAAAGCTCGTACTGACCGGGAGTCGTAAGCGCCTGCGTGTTCCCATACCAAATGACTAAATCGCGTCCACCATCTTCCCGCTTAACATAGTACAATTCATTGAGTGGCGAACGTGCACTGCCAGTTTCAGTTAGAATTGCAAAATCCTGAAAACTACTGGACACGATTTCAGCAAATTTTTTGGCTTTCAACTCGTTAATCAGGTGCAACGCGACGATGTTAGCGACGAAACCTATGCCTGGCAGCCCCTCGATTAGAACGGGGTCTTTAAGTTGAGGTTTCTCGTGGATTAGGATGCTGCAGACCATGTGTTGCTTCACCTGTTGTTAGCGGTTGGGTATTAGATTGATGATAAGATATAAGCGTGCCTAGTTATGGTGCGCAGGAGTTTCTGGATTCACAGTTGGCAAAGAGCGAGTGGGCGTTTGGGGTTTCTTGGAGGAAATTTTATTCTGCTCACTCTTTTTTGGGCGGGAGCTTCTTTTTTGTTTTCCACTTCAGATTTACGTCGTATTCTTTTTCTGAAACGTCAGTTGATTGTTTTTCGGAAAAAGCGATTTGTGGGTTTGGTTCCTGTACCTTTTCTTCTATGTTTGGAGTGGGCTGTTTTTTGGGTTGTGCGGTTGACGTTGGTGTTTCCTCGGTTGTGGTTTCTTCAGGTTCATTTTTTGCAGATTCGGTTGTTGTGTTTGGCTTGATGTTTTCTTCTTTTCCAAATCTGTAGTCTTGAATTTCTTTGTCTATGCGTTCTTGTACGTCGAGCACATTATTTAGTTCGAGTTTTTTCCATAGGTGTGGGTGGTTATCTGCTTTTATTGCGTGTGAACCTACGTTTTCGGCCATGCAATGTGAGAATTGCGCGCCGTACAGCATGATTTGAACTATAACGAAGACCCACAAGAGCAGAATTATCAAAGACCCTGCAGCTCCCGCCAGCGATGTGACTGGGAACGTTTGTAGGTAAAGCCTGAACACGTTGTTAGCGATTGTAAAAACTATTGCTGTTATGACGGCGCCTATCCAAACGTCTCCCCATTCAATTGGAGTGTCGGGAATTTCTTTGAATATTATGGCGAATAAAACGATGGCTAAAACTAACGTGAATGCTGCTTGGATTATGAACAGAAGCACTGACGCTGCAAATACTCCCATGCTTTTTCCGAGGGCGTTTTGGATCGCGTCGAAGACTAAGCCTGTAAATCCTAGCCATCCAACGGCAACTATCGCTGTGATTGTGACTAATAGGAAGGGGACTGATCTTAGGCGTATCCTGCTTTTGAGGCTTTGGCGTTTGGGTAATTTAACATCCCATAGTACGTTGAATGTGTCTTGTAACACTGCGAAGGCGCCTACTGCGCCTGCAACGGCGAAAACTATTGTGAATATTGAGTTGAAGACAGAGTTCAGCGGATTTGTTGCGCCTTGAAGAAGTGTGTTGACGAGTGATGAGATTGTTGGTCCTGCAAGCGAGCTTATTTGTTGTATAAGTTGTTGGATTCCTTGGGTTCGGCCGTAAAGCTGCGAATAGATATCTACTGTGATTAGTAGGAGCGAGGGAAGGGGCAAAACTATGAAGAAGGTTAGGGCGGCTGCTCGTAGGGTTGCGTTGTTGTCTTGCCATTTACGTAGCGCCGATATGGCTATTTGCAAAAACTCTTTGCGGTTCATACGAAACATTCCAGCAGTTTTCAAGCAAAAACTGGCAGCTCATTGATGCCTCTACAAAGCTAATTTGTAGCGAGCAGTTCCTACAGAAAAGAAGTCGCCATTAATTAAATGGGTTGCGGTATCTCCTTCACGGCATTTCTAATTTGAAAAAAATAGGCATTTTTTATCTTTTTTAATTTCATTCTTCAGCAGGTCTTAGCCTAATGTTAGGCCTAAAAACCGCCAAACATTTTACCTTTAATATCTACTTTTACACTTATTTTCTTAAGGGGCACAATGCGAAAATATAAGTGGATGCTATTCATCCTCATCGCGCTTACTTTAGTTCAATTATGGTATATTCCATTTGCTTCAAGCACCAATGCCTCTTCAATTACAGACGACTGGGCAATGTTTCGCCATACACCAAACCACAGCGGCGTTTCAAATGGTAACAATACAACAAATTCAGCTAAACTCTTATGGAACTATACTACAAACGGAGCGATTTTGTCTTCTCCAGCGGTAGCCTGCGGTTGTGTATTTGTGGGTTCTAAGGATGGCTACATTTATTGTTTTAACGCCTCAAAAGGGCAGCTGGTCTGGAACTTCCAGACTGGCGAAGAAGTTGACTCGTCACCGGCTATTGACAGTGATCGTGTATACGTCGGCTCAGATGACGGTTGGCTTTATTGTTTAAACATTACCACTGGCATGCCTTTTTGGATTAAATGGGTCGGATGGAATGGTGGATTTACTGTAAGGTCTAGCCCCGTCGTTACGGATGGTCGAGTATACGTGGGTTCTGGAAACCACGATGTTTATTGTTTTAACGAATCCGACGGATCCATACTCTGGACCTACAAAACCCTATCCCCTGTAATGTCTTCACCTGCGGTCTTAAACGGCAAATTATATATCGCCACCGGCGACAATTGCTTTTACGCCATTAATGCCTCCACAGGTGATGAAATTTGGAATACTTCGATAGGAAGCGGTGTATCTTCCCCTTGTGTAAACGACGGTTGCGTATATGTCGGCTCCTACGAAGGTAACGTCTTTTGCTTGAATGCTTCCAATGGAGCCCGGGTGTGGGGATTTCAAACAGGCGATACCATTACTTCTTCTCCGGCCATCGCTAATGGATGCGTATACGTAGGTTCAGAGGACAATAGCGTTTACTGCATTAATGCATCAAACGCCCAAGAAATTTGGCAAACCAAAACAGGGTATTGGGTTTGTTCTTCTCCTACAATTGCCGACGGCAACCTGTACGTGGGCTCCGAAGACTATAACATCTATTCGTTTAACGCCCAAACAGGAGCCATACAATGGAGTTACCAAACGGGAAATTATGTGGATTCTTCCCCAACGATCGTAAACGATACGTTGTATATTGGCTCCTACGATCATTGCCTTTACGCGTTTTCTTTATGCAATTCGACGAATGCAACAGTATCCTCCGTGCCTTCCGACCAGTTAGCATGGACTATCATCATGTTCGACGTGATCGCAATCGCTCCGGGGGTCATCCTTGTTTTTGCAGTTGTACGGTTCGTTCAATCAACCCATAAACGAAAAAATGCCATTCAAATGAATAAATTTTCAATCATAAAATTTTCCTGGTTATCAAGTCACGCCGAAGCTCTTTGCCTGCTGGGAATTCTGATTTTTTCAGCGTCATACTTCATAAATCTAGGGGGCAATTTTCTCTGGGCTGCTGACGAGCAAACGTACTCTCAAATGGCAGTTCATATGGTTAAAACTGGCGATTATTTAACACCTACCGCTTTTGGCGAAATAGCAATTTGGGCAGGTAAGCCGCCGCTCTTAATGTGGCTGACATCTCTTTCCTACCAAGTCTTCGGAATAACCAATTTTGCTTCAAGATTTTGTGTTCCGATATTCGGAACTTTGGCATTAGTGACTGTCTTCTATTTGGGAAAGAAGTTGTATAATACGTCAGTGGGCTTCTTATCGGCTATAGTTTTAGGTACATTCACAACTTTCAGCACGTTTGCAACGCACGCTATGACTGATGTCCCGCTCATCTTTTTCATTTTGACTAGCCTCTACTTCATGCTATCAAGCGAAGACAAAAGAAACACTAATCTGTACGCAGCTTTAAGCGGCCTATGCTTTGGTTTGGCATTAATGACAAAACAGACGGAAGCTTTGCTTATTCCAGTAATTGTAATCACTTACCTCATTCTGACAAATAGGAACATTAGGTTTCTCATCACAAAAACCTTCGCTTTGTTCTTGGGAGTTGCACTTCTGGTTTTCGCTCCTTGGCTAATCTATATGTCTTTTCATTTCGGAACTAGTTTCTTGGACAGCTATTTCCTATATTCAACTTATGCCCGTGCAATTAGCCCAGTTGAAGGCCACGTTGGAAGTTACCTATATTACTTTAACTATTTAGTTACCAGCGAAAACTTGCTCTGGATAGTATTTCTACCTTTCGCAGT
The DNA here is from genome assembly GCA_017883615.1 of Candidatus Bathyarchaeota archaeon. Taxonomy (GTDB): domain Archaea; phylum Thermoproteota; class Bathyarchaeia; order Bathyarchaeales; family Bathycorpusculaceae; genus JADGNF01. Next base: position 30,237 of record JADGNF010000017.1, on the reverse strand, counting down.
TGGACTTAGCGCATATTTGGCTATTAAGCGTTCTAAAGGAGGCATTTTAGTTATCACTTGGATAGTGATTGTGCTTTTGGTTTTTACCGTTGCCCAAACAAAAATTTACTATTATATCCTTCCAGCTTTCCCGGCTTTTGCCATAGCAATTAGCGCCTTAATATGTCAGGTCTCACATAAAACATGGCATTTTCTTCGCTCAAAAAACCTTCATGTTAAACAAAGTTGGGCAAATCCGTGAGCAACACGTTTGGATCCTAATAGCGACTCTATGCAGAAACCTACAGGGCGTAAGGTCTATTGGATAAAAACCACTCAATAGCATGATGAAAACCAACTTTGCCTTTTCGTGGTGCACGCTCTGTTCCCGATTGCGGGTGGGTAACGTTTTTTATTACCCCTTAACTGATAGGTGTAGGTTGCAATGAGCTTCGAAGTAAAAGAAAAGGACCTGCTGGGCAGAATCGGTAAACTCAAAACCAAAAGCGGCACATTGGAGACGCCGCTGCTTTTTCCAGTGATAAACCCGAGCATCCAACTGGTTCCACCCCAAAGGCTAAAGGACGAGTTTGGCTTCGAAGCGGTAATCACGAACGCTTACATCCTTTGGAAACGTTACCGCGACCAACCCGCGAACGAAGGCTTGCGCGAGTTCCTCAAGTTCGACGGTTCCGTCATGACGGATTCGGGCGCCTACCAAATCCTCGTATACGGCAACGTCGAAGTCACCCAGGCGGAAATTGTAGATTACCAGGAACGCATCGGAAGCGACATCGCCACCATCCTCGATATACCAACAGGCTGGCACGTTCCCAAAGAGCAAGCGCAGGAAACTGTCGCAGAAACCCTCAAACGAGCTAAAGCTTTCTTCAAACTCAAAACGCGACAAGATATTCTCTGGGTTGGACCCGTCCAAGGCGGACGCCATCTAGATCTGGTCTCCAAATCGGCCAAAGCTATGGGCAAACTGCCGTTCCAGATTCACGCATTAGGCAGCCCAACCGAAGTTATGGAAAGCTACCGATACGACGTTTTAGTTGACATGATAATGACCGCGAAGATGAACCTACCCATCGAGCGTCCGCTGCACTTGTTCGGGGCAGGTCACCCGCACATGATGGCTCTGGCGGTTGCTTTGGGATGCGACCTCTTCGACAGTGCAGCCTACGTCCTCTATGCAAGAGAAGGCCGCTACATGACCGAAAACGGGACCTGGCGATTGGGTGAGATGGATTATTTTCCTTGCCAATGCCCCAAATGCTCATCCGCTACACCCAAAAAGGTGTTTGAGCTGCCCAAGGCCGAGCAGGAACAATTCCTAGCTGAACATAACCTGCATGTTTGCGTGGCAGAGTTGAAAAGGATAAAGCAGGCTATTCGCGACGGCAGACTCTGGGAACATGTCGAAATGCGTGCCCACGCCCACCCCGCACTGCTGACAGCCCTGAAACGGGTCAAAAACTACGAATGCTTCATCGAAAAAAGCAGCCCAACCGTAAAACAGAGCGGTTTCTTCTTCTTTGACAACGTTGGGCTCGCCAGACCGGAAATTGCGCATTACCGAGAACGCCTCAGCAAACGGTACACTCCACCTACAAAGGCTAAAGTGGTTGTGCTAGTACCGCAAACCCGCGAGAAGCCGTTCCACCGAAGTGAGGAATTCAAGGATGTACGTCGCGTCATCAACCGGTTAGGCACGGAAAACGTGTCGCTGGTTCATGTTTGTTTTTATGCTGCTCCGTTTGGTGTCGTTCCTATGGAGCTTGACGAGGTTTATCCCCTTAGCCAACATGAAACCGCGTTGCCGCTGGATTGTGAAGTAAAAGATTACGTGGCAACCCACGTAGCGGAATACGTAAAACGGTCAAGCTACCAAGCAGTCGTGCTGATTAATGACCCCAACACATGGGACAACACCGTGAAACAAAAATGCAGATTAGCCTGCAAGAAACGGGCCGCCGCCTTTGAGCCGTTGACTTTGGGTGCTCAGGGAACTAAAGAGTTCTTAGGTCGCCTCGAAACAATCCTCAAGAGAAACCTTGGCGACTCAGCTTGATTTGGGCAGACTTCCATAACCACACAACGTTTTCTCCTGATTCTGTAACTAAACCCAGAGACCTCGTGGAAGCACTAGTCGCTCACCCCAACGTCAAAGTGGCGGCCGTGACTGATCATGACACAATAAAAGGTTTGACCCCAGTTCGTGAACTGGCGCAGCCTTACTCAGACATACTGATCATTCCCGGCGTGGAAATAGCAACTAGGCAAGGCGACATCGTAGTTTTGGGCGTTCAAGAGCTTCCGCCAAAACCTTGGGACGTAGAAGACATAGTGGACTTCGCTAGGGCGACTGGCTGCATTACCATCGCGGTTCATCCATTCCGCGCGTTTGGACTAGGCGATGAGGTGGCCGACAGCGGTGTAGATGCAATCGAAGTGTACAACGGGGCATCATCCCTCCAAGCGAATCACAAGGCGCTGGTTTTAGCAAAAGAATTAGGTTTGCCAGAGGTTGCAGGTAGTGATTCCCACGAACCTTCACAATTGTTTTCTGTTTGTACCCAAGTACAAGCCAGCTTGGATGTAGAAGAAATTTTGAAGGCGATAAAGCTAGGATTGGTGTCTGTTTCCCCCATTGGGAAGTCGGTACGTTTTTAAAACACCGCCAGTTCATATGTGCCGTAGCTGTCACAAACACAGAAAGGATTGGTCCTGATTGCAAGTTGGATTTTTAGGCGGAGCACGCGAAGTTGGCAGAATGGGCATATCTGTTAAGTCAAAAACGACCCAGTTGCTTCTTGATTACGGCGTTATGCTGGAGCGGCAACCTGGTTTTCCCATGCATGTTCCTCCAAAAGAAGTTGACGCCCTTATTCTTACCCACAGCCACCTGGATCACTCTGGCGCAATTCCGATTTTCTACATCGAAGGCAAACGCCCGCTATACACGAACAAACTGAACCTTGAACTAACCCAGATCCTTATCCAAGATTTCATCCACCTGTCAGGATATTACTTACCGTTTGAGTACATTGAGCTTAAAACCATGATGAAGAGCAACAAACACCTTGACTACGGCGTATCCGAAACCGTTGGCGACGCCAGTTTTCAGTTGCTCAACGCCGGACACACACCTGGCAGTTCGTCGGTGCTTGTCGAAGCTGACGGGAAAAGGCTTCTGTTTACAGGCGATTTTAACATGGAAGATACGAAGCTATTGAAAGGTGCCAACTTCGATTGCGGCGACTTAGATGTCGTCATAACTGAAAGTACCTATGCAAGCGAAGACCACACTCCTCGTCCTGAATTGGAGGAGCGGTTTGTAGGTGCCTGCACCGACGTTGTATCGAAGGGCGGGATCGTTCTTATTCCTGCTTTTGGTGTGGGGAGAGCACAGGAAATCGCCTGCACTTTGTATGGCAATAAATTCAAGTATCCGGTTGTGTTCGATGGCATGGCGCGGGAAGCTAGTCGAGTAATAATGAATGACAAAGAGTTCTTGCGTGACCCCAAACTGTTCACAGACGCTATGCACTCTGTTGACTGGGTTGAAGGATGGAGAGACCGCCGAAGAGCTCTCAGAAACCCTGGTGTTGTAATTTCGCCTGCTGGGATGCTGAAAGGTGGTCCTAGCCAATTCTACATTAGCAAAGTCGGCAAAAAAGCCAACAATGCCGTCTTCTTAGTCAGCTTCCAAATTCCGGGAACCCCTGGAAAGGAGCTTCTTGACAAAGGTATCTGCACAATCGATGGGAAAGTTCGCAAAATTAAGGCCAAAGTTCAGCACTTTGATTTCAGTAGCCATTGTGGTGCAACCCATTTAAAGGAAAACCTCAAGAAGGTTGGTGGCAAACCCAAGGTGTTTTGCGTTCACGGTGCAGAAGGAAACTGCGAGTTGCTCGCAAAGTGGGCTAATACCGAGTTGGGTTTGGAATCGGTTGCTCCAAGGACCGGCGAAACCTTCCAAATTTAGGCATCGGAACTCCATCTCTTATGCGGTGTCGGTTCGCTAACCAAAGACATGGAAGATTGTTTACGGTAGTAGTTATTCGTCCCTTTTCTCTAAATCTTACTGGTAGTGGAAATAGTGGAACGTTCAACCAGTCATCCATAAATAGGCAACGCCTTTTTTAGATTGATATGGCCGCAGAAAAGACAGCCGACACAACAAAGTCGAAAGCCCCTGACGTTTTGCCTTTTGTCCTAATGGGCGGGTTGTTTGTGTTAGTTGACTTGTTTGCTTTCTGGATAACGGGTCCATTCGAAGCTGCCGGCGAAGTTGCTTTCACCAATCCCAGCGACCCTCTCAACTTGGTTTTCTTCTTTGTTGTCCTAATCGTTTTCACAGCTATTGTGTTGTTGATTGGGAAGCTTGGGAAAACAAAGATCATTCAGGCTCTCTTCTTGGGCTCCACTGGGCTGCTTGGAATCTATGTGTTTTACCCTTTGCTAGGCTACATTCCTAACCTTCCATGGCAAGCTGGGTTTGGCATTTCCGTTGTTATTATGGCGGTTATTGTTGGCTTGCTCGTTAAGTATCCGGAATGGTACGTGGTTGACATAAGCGGTATCATAACTGCCATAGGCGCCATAGCGATGATCGGAATTTCTTTGACCATTTCTATTGTCCTCGTATTGCTCATAGGGATGGCACTCTATGACGCTATCTCGGTCTACAAAACCAAACACATGATTGACCTCGCCGACACCCTCATAGACCTCAAACTGCCCATACTCTACGTTATTCCTCGGTCCAGAGAATACTCGTTGGTTAAACAGACAAAGCATCTGAAAGAGTCGCTGAAGGAAGGCGAAAAACGAGATGCCTTTTTCATGGGAGTGGGCGACATTGTTATTCCCGGAATCTTGGCGGCTGCGGCATTTCATTATGGTGTTGCTAACAGCATTCCCGAAACGGGGCTTATTATGGGTTTATCTGTAATCGTTGGTACACTTGTAGGTTTCGTGGCGTTGATGACGTTTGTTGTTAAAGGTAAGCCTCAAGCTGGACTACCGTTTCTTTGTCCCGGAGCAATACTGGGTTACGTAGTTTCCAGTTTGGTTTTGACGGGTGGATTAGTGGGGTTAAGTTTCGCGCTCTAAAAAATCGTGAATAAAGGTGCACTAGGTTGACTGAGCAACCTGAAAAATTCAAAGCTCGAATCATCTACTTAGTTCCCATATTAGCAAGCATGCTATTCGGTATGTTGTGCGCTTCCATCTTTGTTAAGCCCTCTGCTGCTGCCATTGCTTCAGGCGCGACTCCTCCACCTGTTTACCCTGTTACACCCATTTCCCCCACAACACCAGGAGGGTCACTTTTCAACGCGGTCTATTTCGTTGTCATCGCTGCTGTCGGTGCTACAATAATCTTCCTAATCATAAGATATCGACGTCGTAGGATCTTGCGTTTCCTGACTGGGTTTGCTTTGACGGCTGCGTTTTTGCTAGTGTCATTCGTATACTTGTTAGCCTTGCTTTCTCATGTTCCAAACAACATACCAATAGTCATCGCGCTTAGCATCACAATTGCGGTGTTGGCCGACCTTGCCATCTTCCGGTTCGGCGGAAAAGTAGCCGACGCTGTGGTCCTGGGCGTAGGCGGTGCATTAGGAGTTTTTCTCGGCGCAAATCTCCCCGTTACCGACTCAGTGTTAATTCTGGTTTTTCTAGCGATTTTCGACGTAGTCGCAGTTTATCGTGGTCCAATCGGGAAAATTGCAACTTCGTCTGGGTTTGATGAGATGAAGGGACTTAGTTTTTCGTTCAAGGATTTCCAAATGGGTCTTGGTGACCTTGTGTTCTATTCGCTGCTTACTGGCACTATGTTCATTCAAATCAGCTTGGCGGCTTGCCTGTTTTCCGTTGTAGGCATTTTAGTTGGAAGTTACCTGACGTTTCTGGCGTTGGAGAGGCGGGAAGTGTTTCCGGGGCTGCCGTTTCCAGTTGCTTTGGGAATAGCTTTCGGCCTTATCGCAGGATTTTTCCTTTAACCTGCGGCTAGGCTAGCGAAGCTAAGGCGACGGTTGCAAAAGGCGCGATGATTGAGAGTATGAGTCCGTTTGAGAAAGCTATAATCAAAGTGTCTTTGCCGCAGTAACGTACTATTACTCCTAACGTTGTGTCCATTGTTGTCCCGCCTCCGGAAGCGATGGGCGCCAGCTTATCCACCTTAACCATTAGCGGAATCAAAATGATGGTGAAGAGCTCTCTAAAGAAGTTCGCTGTGAACCCTAACGTTCCCCATTGTATGCCTAGCATTTGTCCCATCACGGGACCTGACAACGTGTACCACCCGTAGCCCGAAGATACCGCAGCTGTTGCAGCCAAGTTAAGCTGTAAAATCAACCCAGCAACTAAGCCACCTACTAAACTTCCTAAGGCAACTAGAAGCGGGAAAGTTACAAGTCGAATTCCTGTTTTCCGCATTTTCGCCACTACATCCTTATCCAAGGCATAGGAGAACCCGAAGACGAACAGCAAAGCGATAAGTGCAACCGTGAAGAGCTGGTCAGAAATCACTGAGTTGGGAACGGCCATAAAGAAGTTGTTGTTGAGGTAGCCCGCGGTGCATCCCAGTATTAAAGCAGCTAAAATGTACTTTATCAACGGGTCCGTTCCAGCCTTTTTCCTGCTTTGATGAAAGCAATACTGAAGAAAATCGCAAGCGCTGCAATAACCAATCCTTGAGCGCCAACTTGGGGTAGCGAAGATAGCAACTCGTTGTTTGAACCTATACCGAAACCCAAAGAGAAAATCAGAACAACAATAACTGCGAGGCTGATTTTGTCGAGTTTTGGTAGTTTCCTATCTCTTAACAGGTAACCCAGTACGACTCCGATTACCAGTGGAACACTCAAATAAACTAGAGTGAATGGGTTAAACACTGGGGGTCATCCTCTTCCTGCATATGGCAGTTTCTGTTGCCGGCTTTGGCGTTTAAGCTTTTTTGAACCATTCCTTGAAGATTTCTCGGATTTTCTGCGGCTCCGGTAGCACATGCATATCTTCCATACGTTCCAGTCGGCGGACGTTTTCTGCGTCTTCTTTGCGGATTCGCAATTTCATATCTTTGCCGTTGGGGAGCTTGGTGAGTATGATTTGTTCCTCGTAATCTACTGGCACAACATAGACTGGCGCGAAGGCTTTCAGGCTCATGCTGGCGGCATTAGTCAGCATTGTGTCGCCTATGCCACACGCGATTTTTGCCACCGTGTTGGACGAGGCAGGTGCGATTAGCAAGAACTCGTACTTGTGAATCTGCATCCACGCTGCCAAAAATGGCGAGTTTGCGTTTAGTTCTATGATGAATTTGGGGAAATTCTGCCTAATTTCGTTTTCAAGATTGTAGAATTTTAGTACCGTTTCCCCTGCTTTGGAGACAAAAACCTGAATCTCAACCGTCGCCTCGTACTCCTGTTTGAGTTCCTTCATGACCTGCACATATTCGGCGATTCGGTCTCCTGCACCGGTGATTCCCCACGCAATTTTGCGCTTCTTTGTTTCAACAGTTTGTTCACTCATGTTTTTTTTCTCCTTTTTCTTGTTCTCTGAGAACTTCGACGAACCTTTTCACCGTTTTTTTTAGGCTTTTAAAACCTTCCTCATCTTGCTTGGCGCCATCTAACGTGTCTTTTTTCCAGAAAGTCGCACCTAGGTTCGCGCCAAAAAATCCGCCGCTTACGGGTATCATACCGTTTAGAATGTAAAACGTGTGAATCTGAGTTAAAGCGGATTCTTGCCCACCCATTCGATCTCCGCCAGCAGCGATTCCCATGCCCACTTTCCCCCGAAAGAAATGCACATCCGCAGCAACTAAAGCTCGGCACCTATCCATAACGGCTTTTGTTTGAGCGCTCATTCCCCCATTGTACACTGGAGAGGCGAAAATGATGCCGTCTGCGTTTTTGAGAAGTCCATAGAGTTCCTGCATGTCATCTTTGAAGGCGCATTCCTTGTTCTTGAGGCAGTAGTCACAGTGCGCGCAAAAGCCAACACGTTTGCCTCTAACGGTCCAGAAACGGGTCTGCAGCCCTTTCGCTTCAAGTTGGTTTAGTGCTTCTTTGAGTATGTGTTCGGTGGCTTGGGCTCGGGGGCTACCGCATACGCCAACAACAATCATAATCATTCATCAAAAACTGATACTCATTTGGGCACATAAGCCTTCCTAAATACAAAAACTTGGTTTTGGTTTTGCTTTAAAGGTCATGGACTGCTCCGATATCTTGTTGATTCAACTAAGCCCGTTTTTTGTGGACGGGAAAACCTCAAAAACATGCCCAGAATACAAAAATGAGCCTGAAATGGACTTTGCAGGAAGGTAGGAGTTGGAGAAGAAAATCACTGGTTATTGCTTAAGTGTGGTCGTGACGACTCAAATCGTCAGCTTGAGTCTTTGTGAATCGTCTGCTGAAAAACTTGCGGATTTCTTCAGCCAAAACTACCACAACCGCCAGCGACAGGAGGAATATCCAGTCTCCTAAGCCGAGCGCAACGGTTCCGAAGAATTGCTGCATCAACGGAACATAAACTAGAAACGCCAAGATTGACAGCTGTGAAATTATGCCGATGATTATCCACTTGTTATTCTTAAGGCTTGTTTTGAAGATAGACTGCTTGCTTGTTCTGCACGCAAGAACGTTTCCTGCTTGGGCAACAACTATTCCTGCAAACATCATTGTTACTCCTTTGAGGTAAATGGGGTTGTTGTTTGGCAAAGATTGCCCGAAGTGCCAGTCAATTGGCACTGGCATACCAATATTCCAGCCTCCTGCTGCCCAAGCGTTTAGGCAACCAATCATGGCGCCTGCAGCGATTATGGCGCCGACGAAAACGGAACGCCAAAGAACTCTTCGTGTGAACAAACGTTCTTTGATACTTCTTGGTGGTTCTTCCATGATGCCGGCTTCAGGTGGCTCGCGGCTCAAAGCCAAAGACGGAATAACGTCTATGGCTAAGTCAATTGCTAAAACCTGAACCACAAGCAGCGGCAGAGGGATTCCTAATGCGGCGTAGAGCAAGAAGGGAATCAACTCTGCCCAGTTATGTGAAAACACGTAGACGATGAACTTGCGAATGTTCTCATAGATTGCTCGTCCAGACTCTACTGCTTTTACTATGGACGCGAAACTGTCATCCAGCAAGACAATGTCGGCAGCTTCGCGAGCTACGTCTGTGCCGGAAGCGCCCATGGCGACACCGATATCTGCCTCTTTAAGGGAAGGTGCGTCGTTTGCGCCGTCACCTGTAACCGCTACAACTTCTCCGCTTTTCTTCAGAACCGTGACTATTCGGAGTTTTTGTTCGGGTGAAACACGTGCAAAGATGACATTGCCTTTCTTAACTTCATCTACTACTGCTTGATCGTTGATTTCTTCTAAATCTACGCCCCGAATTACTTGGCAGCATTCTTTGTCGACGATGCCGACTTCTTTGGCGATGGCTTCTGCGGTTGGACCATAGTCGCCAGTGATGATTACTGTTCTAATGCCTGCTTGTTTTGCTTTCAAAACTGCATCTTTGACTTCCATCCTTGGTGGATCGCGCATGCCGGTTAATCCGACGAAACTTAGTTCTTTTTCGACGTCTGCTCCTTTTGTGTATTCTGCTTTGGGCAGTTTCTTGTATGCCACGGCTATGACACGTAAGCCTTGGTTTGCGAACTCGTGGATTCGTGATTCAATCCATGATAATTTGTCTTCTGTTAGTGGTTCTTCTTTGCCGTCCACGAGGAGTTTTGTGCAAAGGTCTAGAATGGTTCTTGGAGCACCTTTGGTGTATACGAAAACGTTGCCATTCAGCTTGTGGATGGTGCTCATTCGTTTCCGCTCAAAACTGAATGGCAAAACGTCGATTATCGGCTTCTCAGCAAGGCAATCTTGGATATTTACATTTGATTTCAACGCTGCAACAAGCAGTGCGCCATCGGTTGGGTCTCCTATTACGCTCCAGTTTTTGTTGCGGTCTGAAGGTGGATCGAGTTTGGCTCCGTTGCAGAGTGCGGCAATTTCAAGGAGTTTTTCTAAAGAACTTGTTTGTCCCTCTAGAAGAGGTTGACCGTTTGAAGTGAATTCGCCTTCAGGGGTGTATCCTATGCCTGAAACTTCCACGACGTAATCTTGAACCCATAGCTTGTTAACGGTCATTTCGCCTCTTGTTATGGTGCCAGTTTTATCGGTGCAGATTACCGTGACGCTGCCCAAGGTTTGAACGGCAGATAGCCTCTTAACAAGAACATTCTGCTTTACCATCTTGAGCACGTTGATGGCTAAAGCGCTGGAAACAGTCACTTGCAATCCTTCGGGAACGCAGCAAACCATCACACCAATCATAAACAAGATGCTTGTTCCGATTTCGACGTGTAACCAGAGGAAACTCGCCAAAAAGAAACCTGCACCTACAACTACGGCTATGATGAAATCGTACTTGGCCGTCAAAGCAATTTCTTTTTGGAGTGGGCTGTCTTCTTCTTGAATGGTTTGAGTTAAGCTTGCAATTTTCCCAAACTGCGTTTCCATGCCAGTCGCGTAAACGACTGCTTTGCCTTGACCTTTCGCGACGCTTGTGCTCATAAAAACTAGGTTAGGAGAGTATAGGTAGGCTTTTTCGACGGTTTTCACGGTTTCCGCAGATCGCGGTTGAGGTTCCGATTCTCCAGTTAGAGGAACATTGTTCGTCCATAAATCAAATGCTTCGAGTAGGCGTGCGTCTGCGGGAACGCGGTCACCTTCTTCCAAGTAAATTATGTCGCCTGGAACAATTTCTTTAACGAGAATTCGTTTAAGTTCGCCGTCTCGGATAACTTTGGCGTATTCAGGCATCCAGCTTTTCAGGGTTTCCATGGCTTTTTCTGCGCGTGATTCTTGAAACATGCTTACAAAGATGTTTAAGAATACAACTCCCAAAATTATTAGGGCTAGTTCTGGGCTGCCGCTTATGTAGGAAAGAACTGCGGCGACGAGGAGGAGTATGCCAAATAAATCTCTAAGATGTTTTACAAACTTGTGGATGAGGGGGATTTGGCGTTTTTCTGTGAGTTTGTTGTAGCCGTATTTTTTTAGTCGTTTTTTAGCTTCTTCGCTGCTGAGACCGTTGGATGATGCACCGAGGTCTGTGAATACCTCCTCGATTGGCATAGAAGCAGCTTTTTCCAATATAATTCCGCCAAAACCTCATGAAGTTCCGTTAGGAGCTCCATGTCCAGTGACGAAAGTGTCTGTGTAGTGTCGAGAAAACTTTAGTTGGGTTGTTTCCTTGCAGGGAACCTGTTTTGGTGAGCATTCTTATCCTCAGCGATTAGTCCTCGTATTACAACGAGTTTTACCTTTTAAGGTTTGTTTTCTACTTAATTCTTGGAGAGCTCAATTTAAATCAATCGGCTGGGAAATGCGTTTTGATGGACAACTTTTATCGCTAACGCACAAAATTGGTTAAATTATTAAGCTTTCAACAAGTGAAGCTAGGTTTTGTTAGTGGATGCGCGGCTATTTGGTGGATTGACAGGTAATTCTCGGTGGAAAGTACGATTTTTGTGTCCAAGTGTTTCCTTAAAGCTGTGCCATAAGCTTAATAGGCTACAGGCTCAATTTCCATGTAGCTTATCTCATTAAGAGAGAATCAGAAAATGCTTCAGCAAGTAACAATAGAAACCTTTCAGGTTAATAATGATTCATTAAAAATGGAGAATGCATAGTTATGGCGCGTTATAGACAAACAGACGAAATTGTCAAACTGATGAACACCCCAAAGATGATACGCAACACCAGCATCATCGCACACGTAGATCACGGAAAAACTACTCTTTCTGACAGTTTATTGGCAGCTGCAGGCATTATCAGTACTCAAACAGCGGGGCAGAAACTGTTCTTGGATTCGTGGGATCTTGAACAGAAGCGTCAAATGACCGTTTTCGCCTCCAACGTAAGCCTAGTTCACACCTTAGACAATCAAGATTATCTCATCAACCTCATCGACACACCTGGACACATTGACTTCTCAGGAGCAGTAACCAGAAGCCTCAGAGCCGTGGATGGTGCGCTCGTCGTTGTTGACGCAGTTGAAGGACCTATGACTCAGACTGAAACCGTCCTCATGCAGGCGTTGCGGGAACGTGTCAAACCGATCCTGTTCATAAACAAAGTGGACCGGCTCATTAAGGAAATCAAGCTGACTCCACAGGAAATCCAGCGAAAATTCGCAAAGATTCTGTTACGCGTTAACACATTAATTGAGAAATATGCTCCTGCTGACCACAAGAAAGATTGGCAAGTCACCGTTGAAGATGGACGTGTGGCTTTTGGTTCAGCTCTACACAAGTGGGGTTTGAACGCTGAACATATGAAACTTAAGAAAGTTACCTTCCAAGATATCATCGATGCGTATACTGGCGATAACATTGAAGTCGGCAGAAAAGTTGATGAACTCTCCAAGAGGGCTCCTTTGCCAGATCCAATTTTGGACATGTTCTGCAAACACTTGCCTAACCCGTATGAGGCTCAGCCATATAGGCAGCCTCAGATTTGGCCTGGCGACGTCGACAGTCCTACAGGTCAGGGTATGGCAAAAGTTGATCCCAAAGCACCGTTACTTATGTGCATCTCAACAATCGAAGTTGATCCACACAGCGGAACTGTCGCTATCGGCAGAATCTTTAGCGGCGAAATCGTAAAGGGTAAGACTGTGCAGCTTGTGAGCAGTCACAATAAGGGTCAAATTCAGCAGGTTTTCATGAGTATGGCAACTGATCGAGTGATTATTGACCGTGTTCCTGCAGGCAACATTGGTGCAATGTCAGGTTTGCCTTCCATTCACGTTGGCGAAACCATCGCGGAAGACGGCATTGAAGTGCACTCTTTTGAAGGTTTACGGTACGTTTCTGACCCGGTTGTTACAGTTGCCGTTGAACCTGAAGACGTGAAAGACCTACCATTGTTCGACAAAGTTATGCACAAACTTACCACCGAAGACCCTAACTTGCACTTTATAATGAACAAGGAAAGTGGCGAGTTTCTGTTGTCGGGTATGGGTGAACTTCACTTGGAAATCACTGCGTACCGGTTGCAGGAAGCAGGTTTGAAAGTGAAATTGAGCAAGCCCATTGTGATTTACCGCGAAACCATCGGCCACGATTATCAGGGTCCAGCAATCATGGGTAAAAGCCCCAACAAGCATAACAAGCTTTGGATAACTATCGAAAAGCTGTCTGACGAAGTGATTGAAGCAATTAAGTCGGACAAGATTAGTGACATGCAGAGCAAAGACGAGCGAACCAAGACTCTTCGAAGCTTAGGTTGGGACGCAGATAATGCGAAAGGTGCTGTTGCCGTTGAGGAAAATAACATCTTAGTTAACCGCATTAGAGGCAGGCAATATGTGGATGAAATCATTGACCACATAAAGACTGGCTTCAGGGAAGCGGTCCATACGTCGCCACTTGCAAAGGAGCCTGCTTACGGTTTGAAGATTAATCTTGAAGACGTTACCGTGCACGAAGATCCAGTTCACAGGGGTCCAGCACAAGCAATCCCAATGACTTGGAGGCCAATCTACTGCGCTATCCTGCTCAGCGACCCGAAACTGCTTGAGCCGCTGATGAGCTTCGAATGCAAAGTTCCAAGCGAATTCGTCAGCTCCGTAATTACACTGCTAAACAAGCGTCGAGGCAAAATCTTAGACATGCCCTCAGAAGAAGACATGATCACCGTCAAAGCAGAAATGCCCGTTTCCGAAAGCTTCGGAATAGCCGACATTTTGCGCAGCAGCACACAGGGCAGAGCTTTCTGGGCAACACAGTTCAGCCGTTGGGCTCCAGTCCCAGAGCAAATGCAGGCAAGCACCATCACTTCGATTCGTGAACGCAGAGGCTTATCACCGCTTCCACCAAAGCCAGAAGAATACTTCGAGAGCGAATAATCAACTCTCTTCTTTTCTTTTTCAGTTTTTTGTTTTGTAAGTTTCTGGTCTGCTTCTTGATTTAGGCTAATTAATTTACGTTTATGTGAGATAAGTACTTTGAAGAATCCGCAAAGAATTTGAAAAACAAGTTGATGCCGTTAATTTATTCTTGATGGCTTAGGTTTCGTTTTTCTATTTCTTGTTAATAGTAGTAGTGGGTGTTTTTGCAAATTACTACTTCTGTCGGGTTGTGTTTTGGGTTTTTTGTAGAAGAGGAAGCGTTGGCTTATTCAACAGCCTGTTGGGTGTGTGTGCGCAACAGAGGAGGGGGGTGGTCGTTGTATATACATTTTGATATACAAATGTATATACAATCCAGTTGTGGGTGGTTTTTCTTAGGTAGTTGGATTGTAGGTGTGTCGTGTCCTATTGTTCTCTGCCCTCTACCCCCTCCCCTTTTCCGCAGAGTCCCTTTTGGGCTGCTTTTATGGTTCGGAGCTTAGTTTTGGTTTTTTCTACGGTTTAAAAAGGGTTAAAATGGTTTATTTTGGTATCTGGGAAAACGAGATGACCGGATAGACTTTTGGTGCCAGCCGTTTGTCAGGACTTGAGTTGAGTGATTGCCTGCTTTACCGCGTCCAGAGATTTCGCAAAACGTTGCTGGGACTCTGCGGACAGTTTGAGTTCCAAAATTCTTTCGACTCCATTTTTTCCTAGCACCGCTGGGACGCCGATGGAGTAGTCGCTGCAGCCGTATTCGCCGCTTGGGCATGTGGAGACGCTCATGACCCGTTTTCGGTCTTTAATGATGGCGTCGGCGGTTAGGGCAATGACTGCTGCGGGTGCGTAGGTTGTTGCGCCTTTGAGTTTTATAACGTCTGCGCCGCTGGTTATTGTTTGGTGGATGATTTTGTCGATTTGGTCTTTGCTTAGAAGGTTGGTGACTGGAATGCCTGAGACGCAGGCGTATTCGGCGAGGGGAACCATGGAGTCGCCGTGTTCGCCTATGACCATGGCGTGGGTGTCTTCGCGAGAAACGCCCAGTTCTTGTGCTATGTAGCTGCGAAATCGCATGGTGTCAAGGATGTTTCCCATGCCAAACACATGGTTCTTGGGCAGCCCCGACTCTTTTCGCGCGATGTATGTCATGATGTCTACGGGGTTTGTGACTATCATGAGTTTGCAGTCAGGCGCGTATTTGGCGACTTCTTTGACGATGCTGCTGACGGTTTTGGCGTTGTTGTTCATCAGGTCAATTCGGGTCATGTCGGGTTTGCGGGCTTGACCAGCCATGACGATGACGAGTTCGCTACCCTCCATCTCCTTGAAGTCGCCGCTTCCGCGGATTTTTCCGTCAAACTCGATGGCGGGTGCTGCCTGCATCATGTCCAACGCTTCGCCCCGGGCGATGTCAGCTTGCAAGTCGATTAGGAGAACGTCGCCGATTCGGTCTTCCAAAATGTTGTATGCGGCTTCGCTGCCTACTCTACCCGCGCCAATTATTGTTATCACAAAAGAACACCTGAATATAGTTTAGGTACGTTGACTGATAAGGGTAGCTGTTCTTTTTTTGGGCTTGAAAGCTTTTTATTAGCAGCCACCAACTGTACGGGTTGATGTCTGGCAAAGAGTTTTTCGTAAACCGCTACCGTCAACTCGGCTGGCGATTCAGGGAAGTGGAGCCCAGACAGGCAATCCGTCTAAACCAAGCCAACGCGAAAGGTAAAAATCTGCCCGAACGCCTCGAGGGTTTAGGCGTTGAGTTGGAAAAGGTTCCGTTTTTAGTGTCAGGTTACTGGGTGGGGAAAACCCGGGTTTCCGTGGGCGCAACCGCAGAGTACCTGCTGGGCTTGTATTCGATTCAGGAAACCGCCGCCCAAATTCCCGCTACCCTCTTCACCGCCCTGAAAGGAAAAACCGTTCTGGACGCGTGCGCGGCACCGGGCGGAAAAACCAATCAACTTGCCGACTTGATGAACAATTGCGGAACCATCGTTGCGTTAGACGTTAACAAAGACCGTTTAGCTGCCCTTGCCAACCATTTAGAGCGGTGCCATGTTCGGTGCTGCGTCGTTTATGGGTTGGATGCGCGCCGATCTTCGGGTTTGAATTTGAAGTTTGGTCGTATTCTCCTTGATGTTCCCTGCTCGGGCAACTTTGCAGCTGACCCGCAGTGGTTTAGCCGCCGAACTCTAGAGGATGTGGAACGCAACGCAGCGGTCCAGAGGGAAATTCTCGCCGAAGCCGTCAAATGTCTGGCGCCAAACGGTGAAATCGTTTACTCCACATGTTCCTTGGAACCGGAAGAAGACGAATTGAACATTGATTGGGCAATCAGAAACCTGCGTCTCCAAATTCAAGTGGTAGATTGTTACGGCGACGATGGGTTGACGGAGGTTTTCGGCAGAAAGCTTGATGCTTCCGTTGCCCGTTGCAAACGTATCTGGCCTGATAAGACTCAGGGGTTCTTTGCCTGTAAACTCAAAAAGAAGGAGGAGTCACAATGAAGCCACTGACGGTTTTCGGCTCCCGATTCGGAGGCAGGGTAGCTTTGAATCCGGAGTTTGTGCTGGAGCGGGCTCAAAGGTATTACCTCCTGAATCCCACCCTACGAAAAGTTACCCGCGCCGACTTCTTCTATGCGGGCTTTTATCTTGGCAAAGTCAAAAACGGTATCTTCTTCCCGAGCTTCAACTTCCTAAACATACTGGCGCCAATCGCAGCCAACAAGGTGGTTTTAGATCGGAAGGCAGCTTGGCTTTTCATCTGCGGAAGAGACATCTTTCGAAAAGGCATCGTGAAGTTGATGGGTTCCCAGCAGCGGGGCGACTACACTTTGGTTATGAACGAGTTTGGCGAGTGCCTCGGATTTGGCGTTGTTACGGGGAACTTAGAGGAAGATGGAAAAGTTGCCATTAGAAACGTGTTGGATGTGGGGGATTTTCTGCGTCGGGAATTCTAAGGGTGAGTTTTTGTGATTACAGTTGTTTTGTTTTTCCATTTCTTGATTAGTTTGGCTTTTCTTCCTTTCATAGATTTGAGTTTTTGCTGAACATTTATCCAGATAATTTGGAGATATGCTTATATACGTTTACGTTTAATGTGAATTCTAAAACACATGGAAACAGAGAAGTGAATGTAATGGACGAAACAACCAGAAAAGCAATAGAAACTCTAAAAACAAACAATATTCGATGGGTCCATTCCGCATTCGTTGATGTTCGCGGCATCCTCCAAGACATGGTTTTGCCAGCAAGGGAGTACCTAAGCGGCGCAGCATTCACAGAAGGCATAGGCTTCGACGGCTCCTCAGTAAGAGGCTTCAAATCCATCGAAGAATCCGACATGATATTCATGCCAGACCCAAAAACTCTGGCTGTAATGCCCTGGGTCACAGACGAAAAGCAAAAAAGCGCGATCATACTAGGCGATGCGTTGGAGGCTTTCGGCGGCAAAGAACCCTCAGTCGCTTGCCCAAGAGGTTACGTTGCCAAACGCGCCGTAAAAGCAGCCAAAGACATGGGATATACAGGCATTTTCGCCCCTGAATTGGAACATTTCGTTTTCACCAGCATCGACCCAACCAAAATGACTTGGGACCTTTGGGCTGCTCCAAAAAGCGGCGAAGGCGACGCTTGGGGCGCACCACGAGTCGTTCCTGACTCCCCCGAAATTAAGCCCGGTGGATTTGTAATTCGTCCCAAAGAAGCCTACTACCGCACCCCACCTGAAGACACAACTGTCGAATACCGAAATGAAGTTAGCCAAGTCTTAGAAGACAACTTCGGCTTAACCATCGAGAAGCACCACCATGAAGTCGCTACCGCAGGACAAGTCGAAATCGACTACAAATACGGCGAGCTCCTCGATACCGCCGACCGTGCCCTCTACTACAAGTTCGTTGCAAAAAACATAGCAAAGAAACACGGCTTAATCGCAACCTTCATGCCTAAACCAATTTACCTTGACAACGCAAGCGGCATGCACGTTCACAGCAGCCTCTGGAAAGGCAAAGAAAACGTCATGTACGATGGCAAAGACGAATACGCGGAACTCAGCCAAATTGGCAGGTACTACGTGGGTGGTATTTTGGCACATGCTAAAGCCTTAACCGCTGTTTGCTGCCCGACCGTGAGCAGTTACAAACGGCTCGTTCCGGGCTTCGAAGCACCAATCTACGTTATGTGGAGCCGGCGCAACCGGTCCTCGCTTGCAAGAATTCCGCTCTATTATAAAGGCGCAGGATTCGCAGCCCAAAAACGTGTCGAGTACCGCGGCGTAGACCCTTCATGTAACCCGTACCTCGCTTTCAGCTGCATCATGAAGGCTGGTTTAGACGGCATAAAGAAGAAACTTGACCCCGGCGACCCAATTGACCAAGATGTTTACAAACTCAGCAAAGCCAAACGCAAAGAACTCGGCATCAAGGAGTTGCCTACAACGCTTAAAGATGCATTGGACGAGATGGAAACAGACTCCGTTATTAAAGAAACGCTTGGCAGTCATATATTCGAGGCTTTCATCGAGCTCAAAACAAACGACTGGAACCAATACTGCTTGTACGTATCGCCATGGGAAATAATGAAGTATCTAGACTATTAAGCAAACAAATCAGCACTGAGGGAAAAACCCTCACCTCGCACCTTTTTTAAAACTTCTCTGAATGTAAAGCTCGACCTTAAGTTGCATTTCTGGATGTTTGTTCACCTTAGACGCCGGTTTGTATACTGATTTGAACGCCTGTTTAGTTTTGAGAAATGGTTCATGCGCTAAATACTTATACATGTTCAGGCAAAATCTACCTGAGCACCCTTAAAACTTGCTTTCATGATTAGTGTGAGTGGAAAAGCATGAAAAACTTCAAAGACGCAGTGTGGAAAAAGAACGTAAGCGACGTTGTTAAACAAATCCAGGAGCAAGACATCAAGTTTGTCCGGCTCCAATTCACCGACATAAACGGCATGATAAAAAACCTTGCCGTAAACAGCAAAAACATCGAAACTATCTTCGAAAACGGACAAAGCTTCGACGGCTCCTCCATCACCGGATACCGACCCATCGAAGAATCCGACATGGTCCTCTTCCCTGACCCGACCACCTTCGCAGTTCTCCCCTGGAGACCAAAAGAGAAATCCAGTTGCCGACTAATCTGCGACATCTACACACCCCAAAACAAACGCTTCGATGGCGACCCACGCTACATCTTGGAACGTGCTGTTGACAAAGCTTACAAAGCTGGTTACGCGCTTGTTTGCGCCCCCGAACTCGAGTTCTTTATCGTTAAAGAAAGCGAAACCGGCGGCATGCCCTCCCCAATCGACATGGCCGGCTACTTTGACTTCCACCCCGGCGACTTAACCGACGACCTAAGACGCGAAATCGCGGATATGGCGGAACCTTTCGGTATAGAAATCGAAATCAGCCACCACGAAGTCGCGTTGGGACAAAACGAAATTGACTTCAAATACGGAGAAGCCCTCGTCACTGCAGACCGAGCCATAACCATGAAGATGATCACCAAGATTGTTGCAGCCCGAAATGGCTACATCGCAACCCACATGCCTAAACCCTTCGGCGGCATCAACGGCAGCGGCATGCATACCCACCAGAGCCTCTGGACCAAAGACCTTAAAGAAAACCTCTTCTACAGCGACGATGCCAAAAACGGTTACCTATCGGACCTCGCACGCAACTACATCGGTGGACAACTAAGCCACGGACGCAAAATGTGTGCTGTCCTTAACTCGTGGCCCAACAGCTTCAAACGCTTAGTTCCCGGATACGAAGCTCCAGTCTACCTCGCTTGGGCGCACAAAAACCGCAGTCCACTAATTCGCGTTCCTAACTTTGGCGGGCGCAAGAATGCTGCACGCATGGAAATCCGATGCCCAGACGGCGCAGGTAACCCGTATCTACAATTCGCTGTGCTCCTGGCCACCGGCTTAGATGGCATCAAGAACAAGATTGACCCCGGCGACCCAGTGGAACTAAACGTTTACCACATGAGTTACGAGGAACGCAAAGAACGCAACATAGTATCGCTGCCCGAATCGCTCAAAGAAGCCCTCGACGAAATGGAAACCAGTGATCTCGTGAAAGAAACCTTGGGCGAAACCGCGTTTGAGAACTTCCTTAAAGAGAAACGCCGCGAATGGGACCTGTACCGGACGCAGGTTACCGAGTGGGAAGTTAACCGCTACATCAAACGACTATAAACCAAAACAAGCCTCTTTTTGAGGCTCCCAAAATTTTATTTCTTTTTAGCTTCTGATTTTCTGTGCCAAAGCGGAAATTTCCACTTCAGCTTGGGTACGGTTCGCCAAGTCTTTAACAACGACTTTTCCCTCTTTCAGTTCCCGTTCACCAACGATGACCGCGTAATCTGTATTCCTCTTGTCCGCGTCTTCCAGTGCTTTTGCCATTTTTCTGCCCATAACTTCGAACTCTGCTGAAATTCCCTCGTCTCTAAGTTTCTGGGCGATTTTGAGTGCGTCGCCTTTCTGGTCTTCCTTTATTGCGATAACCATTACCTTTTTCTGCTGGTGCTTCTTTAAGACTGTTTTCTGGGCTTGAATTGCTAATCCAATCCGGTCTAGGCCCGCTGCCATACCGATTGCTGGTGTGGGCTCGCCTCCAAAAGCTTCAATGAGCTTGTCGTAACGTCCGCCTCCGCCCAACGCAATGTCCAATTCCGGCACGTACAGTTCAAAGATTATGCCCGTGTAGTATTCGAGTCCGCGAGCGAAGGCTGGGTCCACTTTCTGAATTGAGCAGCCCGCCTCAGTAACTAGTTTCAAGATTGCAGCTAGATTATCCACTGAAGCCACGGCTCCCTCGTAACCTTTAATGTGTTCGCGCAGCTTCTCCACTGTTTCGGCGGAGGTTTCGCCCTTTAATGCAACCAGCCCTTCGAGGACGGCGCGGCACTTTGCGTTCAAGAGCGCGTAGGCGGCTTCGAACTCTTTTTTGTCCATCTTTTGGAAGACGGCGTTCTGGGTTTTGTCGTCAACTCCTTCTTGGGCGAGAATAGCTTTAACGATACCAATGTGCCCCAGCTTTATTGCGTAGCCTGTTAACCCAACGTTCTTGAGTAAACTGTTTGCCAAGAGGATGATTTCTGCATCTGCTTCGGGTTTGGCGGAGCCCATCAGTTCGAAGTTTGCCTGCCAAAACTCTCGGTAACGTCCCCGCTGTGGCTCATCGTAACGGTATACGCTGCCTACGCTGAACAGTCGAAACGGTTTCGGTTCGCTGCGAAGCGCGGTTGTTGCTAAGCGGGCAATTGAAGCCGTAAACTCGGGGCGAAGGGCTACTCTTCGACCGCCTAAATCGTCAAAGATAAACATTCGTTGGCGTATTTCGTCGCCTGATTTTGCACTGAGTAACTCCAAAGGTTCAACAATTGGCGTGATAACTTCTTGGAAGCCATACAATTGTGCGTTTTCTCTGGCTTTGCTTATGACGTACGTTAAGGTTTCTGCGTCTTGGGCTAAGAGGTCTCTCATTCCGCGGACAGGCTGAAACGTTGACATGTTGTTCACCGGTTACTTGAACGTTAAAGGAGAGACTGAGTAGTAAACTATTTCGCCGCGTCGATTCAGAACGGCTAACACGAGGTCCTTTTTGAGGCTCTGTGTTTGGCTAAGTGCGTTAGATAAGTTTTCCATGGACAGAGGCTGTCCTTCTTGGGTGCTTAAAACTAGTGAAGCTGCGGCATCTTTCCCGTAGGTGCCGCGTTCGTAAATTCGAAAGTCGATCGCTGTTCCAAATCCCTCGCGAACGACGTAGCCTCGGCTTCGTAGGTCACGATAAACTAGGTAATGCATCCAGGCGTTTTTGTCTGCTGCCTCATACGCTTGTAGCAGGCTTTGGAAATCCAGTTGGACGCTTTTTTTGTTTTTGACGCAGAGAATCTGCTTATCAACCAGGAATAAGGCTTCGTAAAACGATAGTGCGAGCAAGTTTTTGTCTGGAGTGCCATATCCGCGTTGGCTTAGCGCGTCGATGCTGCTTCGTTCGGTTATTTTCACGCCTTTCTCCCCAAGCATGCCCTGCGCCTTGAACTCACCTGGTGGCAGGTTCTCTTTGTCTTCACTCATTAATAATCAACTATCTGAAGGCTTACTTTAGAGAAGTTAGCTAATTAACGTTATCACTTCGACGACACATCAAAAATCGGAGCTCAATCCATTTTCTGCTACATACGTTATGGATTTTATGCTCATAACGTTTTTATTTAGTCTCTCATTTTTAACCGCAAAATCGGAAGTCGGATAATGGCAAATGAAAATTCCAAATATACAGAATCATATCTTGACTGCTTAAGCATGCTTGAAAGCAACACCGGCGTCTTGTACACAGCTTTGGCGGAGCGAGCAACTTTGCCTTCAGCTAAGGCAATCCTGCTCGACGTTGCATTTGATAGCCAGAAACACGCCCATCTCCTCAGAGAAGTGTGCGAGAAATTGGCGAAATCCAAGTATAAGCCAAGCGACAGTGCTAAGATTGAGGAAGTCTTCAACATAACTTACGCAATTTTTAGAGATATAATCGCAAAAGAGGAACTCACTCCTGATGAATTGATTTCTCTCTCGGAGAAGCTTGATGTTCTCGAAAAAACTTTGGGCGAAAAATATGCGTATGTGCAGTCGAAAACCCAAAAGCTATCGGAGAAAAAACTGAACCCTCTGCACAATGTAAGTTTAGATAATTTCGGAAGTCTGTTTGCGAGAATGATAAACGACACCATACGTCACAGAGAACTTTTGGGAAGCATCAAAGTGCTTATCGAGCAAAACTCCCAAGAACTAAGGTCCACGACGTTTGTGGATTCTCCGTCCCTTATTGCTTCATCCCAAACCGTGTAATCTTGCACAGTTTTTTCTTTTTTTGTTTTAGCTGTTTGCTGATTCTAGAGCTGGAAGTTTGGTCCGAATTTGGCGAAGTCTTTGGGATAGTAGATTTGGCTTTCGCAGATTATCCCAGAAACGTACTTCAACGGCGTTGCGTCGAACGCTGGGTTGTACACTTTGACGCCTGTTGGCGCGATTTGCACCCCTGCGATGTGTGTGACTTCTTCTGGTTTGCGTTCTTCGATGACGATTTCTGCGGCTTTTCGGGATAAGTCGAAGGTGGATTTTGGGGCTGCCACATAAAACGGTATATTGTGTTCTTTTGCTAGAATTGCTACGCCGTAGGTGCCGATTTTGTTGAAAACCGCATCTTGCACAACCCGGTCTGCGCCTACCACGACGAGGTTCACGAGTCCCTTGCTCATTACGTATGCAGCCATGTTGTCCGTGATCAACGTTACTGGGATGTGGTCACGCATCAACTCGTAAGTTGTCAACCGTGCGCCCTGCAAGAGCGGTCTGGTTTCGTCGGCTATGACCTTGATTTTTTTGCCCTGTTCACAAACAGCACGGACCACACCCAGTGCTGTGCCATACTCTACCGTTGCTAACTCACCCGCATTACAGTGAGTCAAAACGGTGTCCCCATCTTTGATTAAAGCAGCGCCGTTTTCTCCAATTGCACGGTTCTGAGCGGCGTCTTCGTCGGCTATTTTCTGGGCTTCCTCAACAACAGCCGCCTTCAGTTCCTCGGTGGTTCCAATAAATGCTCGGGCTTTTGCGAGAACCCGGTCTGCCGCCCAAAAAAGATTCACCGCTGTTGGCCTTTGTAGCTTAATTTTTGTTGCGGCGTCTTCAAGCTCCGATAGCAGTTTTTCTTTGCTTTGTGTCTTAGAGTGGTAAGCTGCAATTGCTATGCCAAAAGCTGCTGCTGCCCCCAGCAACGGTGCCCCCCGAATGCGCAAGACCTTAATGGCTTCACACATCTGGTCAACAGTCGTGATTTTTAAAGTAACTTCTTGGAGGGGAAGTTTGGTTTGGTCGGGGGTTAGGACGGTTCCATTTTGCCACTTAATCATTCGCATCTAGCGTAGCCTCGAAAGTAGTTAGGCTAAAATGAGTGTTGGGTTCTGTTTAAGATTTCGCCGAAAACAAAAAGGAAATAATAAGAAAACTTGGTTAAGTGCGGCTTTCTGAATCATTAGGCGACTTTAGGTAAGTCACAACCTCGACTGGGGCATCGCTTCCGACTTTGATTCGCTTCTTCCAGTCGTCCCCGACGGCGATGAGTGAAAAGACGCCTGAAATTTCTGCCTTCGCTTTTTTAACGAGGTTAACGAGGGCTTCTTGGGTTTCGCCGCTCTTGATCATGTCGTCTACGATTAGGACGCTGTCGCGTTTTTTTATGATTTCTTTGGGAATGTAAAGCGTGACTGTAACACCTGAATCTTTGCCTAAAATGAAGGTTTCATCAAGGAACGCTTTAACGCCAACTTCCTTGTTGCGTTTTGCCACTATGAGGTTTACGCCCAACGCGTTCGCGACCATCGTGGCCAATGGAATTCCGTCGGTGGCTGCGGTCAGAACTTTAGTGACGCGTTTCCCAGCAAAACTCGCCAACGCATGGTTCGCCGCCTGCTGCAAGATGTTGTAGTCACCGACGATTTCGGTGTTGTCGAAGTAGCCTGTTTCGTCGAACTTTATTCTGTTGCGTAACTCTGTTTCTAAACCCACTAGCTTTGTGAGGACTCGCCAGAGTTGTTTGGCGCGGGTGGTGTTTGGCAGCACGTGCCCCTTAGCGTAGCGGCTTAGGACGGTTACTGGTAGGCCTGTTTTGCTTGCGAGTTCTCGGTAGGTGATGTTGCGTTTGTATTTTGCTGTTCGTAGGAGTTCGATGGTCATTAACCGTAGTTTCAAATCTTCCGCGTGGGTACTCATATTCATTCCTCTTTATACACCGACAAGTCAAATACTAAACATTAACACTTTAATGTTGCTTGCCAATTTATATTTTCCGTTAAAAACCAATGGGTGCTTTCTGAAAGACGTCATTGCTGGTTCGAAAGATTTTGCTTCAGGACTTTCAGCTTTAGAAACGTAACAAGGCTTCATCTCTTTGTACCTAAGTCGATGATTGAGAGATACGCAGTATTTGCTCATTTTATTGCAATGTTGATCAAACCAATACAAAAACGAAAATACAGATTTAGTAAAATGGATGATGACTTGGGAAAACTTTGAAGATCTCTTTGATTTTGACTGATTGATGTTTTTCATGATTTGAATGAAGAAACACGTTTGTAATGAAGCATTAAACATTTGAGGAAGACACTATGTCCAAAATGAATGGTGTGATCATATTTTGAATTCACATAGCTTAAATTGAATTACATAGAACGTCTAATAACAAGAAATCAAAGTGCCCAATTGGAAGAAATCAGCTTATGAAGTTGAGGACAAAAACTATTATTGCTATTTCCATTGTTTCCGTTCTAATTTTTGGAGCATTGCAAATCGTAACAGTTTTTGTTATTGAGCCTAGTTTTGACAATCTCGAAAACCATGAAAGTTCACAAAGCATCAGTCAAGCATTAAACACAATAGGATATCGACTCTCAGAATTGTCGGGCAAAGTGAAAGATTATTCATTTTGGGATGACACATACAACTTTGTCCAAAATGGAAATGAAGAATATGTCAATAACAACTTTGTAGAATCGACATTTGAAAACCTAAACGTAAACCTAATAGTTGTTGTTAACAATAGCAGAAGTCTGGTTTATTGCCAAACGATTGATCTGAACAATGGAACAGAGGTAACAACCTCGGAAGAGACAAGAAATATGCTCACGTCTGACGATTGCATTTGGGCATTTCCATCTCAAGAAGGCTCAGTTGCAGGTATCATGCTTGTTGATGATCAACCAATGTTAGTTGCTACAGCGCCCATCTTGACCAGTTTGAATCAGGGTCCAATGATGGGCGGCATGCTGTTTGGAAAATATCTTGACTCCCAAGAAGTTAGCCAGTTAACAAAAATCATGAATCTCAATTTTTCATTGGAAACCATTACAGATTTCAATCTTCAAAAAGGGAATAATCAAATTGTTGGGTCGTTGCAATCAAATGAACAAACCGTTTTTGTGAAACCAAATAATCCTGAAACTGTATCTGGGTACGCTCTAGTTAACGATGTTCACTCAAATCCTTTGTTCATTTTGCAAGTTACCCAAAATAGGATTGCGTATCAACAAGGAGTATGGGTTAGAGATATTTTTCTTGCTGCTTCCGTTCTACTTGCATTATCGTTTGGAGCGGGCTTTCTTTTACTTCTTGAAAGGGAAATTGTCAAACCAATGACTAAGCTAGCTACCTATGTCGCAGAAATGCCTCTTAATCCTGATGCTTCGGTTCCTAAGACCTTGATTCACTCATCAGAAGAGTTGGCAGTTCTCACAAACGCGGTAAGAGATACCGTGAATAAGAAACTTGAAGGCATGAATGAAGTTTCTAGAATGGTAGGACATGACTTGCGTAACCCCTTAACTGGAATCAAAGCCGCCTCATACGTTTTGAAGAAGAATTACGGATCAAAGATGGGCGCAAAGGGAAACGCCCAGCTTAGGACAATTGATGATTGTGTTGAGTATTCAGACAAAATTGTGAGAGACCTCCTAGAGTATTCTTGTGAAATAAAACTAGATAAAATTATAACCAACCCGAAAAGGTTGGTGAACGATT
The DNA here is from genome assembly GCA_017883615.1 of Candidatus Bathyarchaeota archaeon. Lineage (GTDB taxonomy): Archaea > Thermoproteota > Bathyarchaeia > Bathyarchaeales > Bathycorpusculaceae > JADGNF01. The sequence continues at coordinate 3,751 of JADGNF010000017.1, read as the reverse complement.
CTTTGTCAACTCTAGTAGTACCAGACAATGTTCAGATAATAAAGGCGTTAGGTGAGGAATTTTCCGTATTTGTTGATAACGGGAAAATAGAGCGTGTATTCTGTAATCTGATTAAGAACGCTTTTGATGCCATGCCTAACGGTGGAGAACTGAGAATAACAAGTGGTAAAGTGAGTGATGAGGTTAAGATAGCCTTCTCAGATAGTGGAGTGGGGATGTCTAGAGAAGTTTTGGAGAAGTTATGGACACCCTTTTTCACTACCAAAGCCAAAGGCATGGGTGTTGGGCTGTCAATTTGCAAGCGAATAATTAATGCTCATGGGGGAAGAATTGAAGTCCAAAGCGTTCAAGGAAAAGGTACCTATTTTACGGTTTTTCTTCCTGCAGCCAAATAGCAAAGTTAAGAAATAAGTTGGTTTTTCACTTCAGAAGTCACCAAATTTCTTTCTTTGAAGAACTCCAGTGCTTCTTTCTTGTCAGGGTGATTGAAGTCTTTGTAAAGTAAATTGAATATTTCTTCCAAGGCAATCCATTTTACTGCCAAAAGATTTTCTTCTATTTGTTTTACTGGTCTCCAGCCAATGTCTTTCTGAATCATCAAAGGGTCCGAGTATTCCTGGACTTTATAGTAATAGAGCCTGCTTCTCCTCTCAAAGAGTGTAGACGGGGTAGACAAAATAACTAAGACCTCTTTGCCACTGGATTTGGCTTCCTCTAGCCCAACATCAATTAACCTTGCCAGTTGATTTCTGTAAGGATTAAAAGTTGTGCTGTGAGAAATGTCGGAAGTATATTTTATTTCAAAAAAGATAATCAACTTGTCAGTTTCAATAACTGCGTCAACATGAGTGCGTGATTCCAATGGCTTTTTTGCTTTAAGATGCTCATCTGACTGTTCTCTAATGTACCTCACTGGGTGGCTTTTTACTTCTTTCTTAAACCATTGCAGATAGCCCGCTGGGGGTAGATATTGCCGTTCTAGACCTATGCCGACCACGTTTTCTTCAAATGGACTGATGCCTGCTAAACCAAGAATTCTATTGGTTAATCCGACGCGATTTAGACTCAGCACAAAAGGCGCAAAGGTGTAAAATGTAATCAATTCTTCAGCTTTGTCGTACTGGTTTGGAGTTGGCTCTAAGTTACCTGTGCTCCTTGCAGAGTTTGCAAGTTCAACCCATTTGTTTAGTTTTTGGATTTTTTCCTCAGGTGGGTTGAAGCATCCTTGGGCGGCTTCTCCAAATAGCAATTTCATGAAGAGTATGTAATGGTTACTAGTATTTCTTTTTTTACTCTAAAAGCCTTAAGAGCTTAAGCAATCTGCAGGCATTTCTGTTGCCTCATCAAAACGCGAGGAATAAGAAAATCTAAATAATCGAAAAGACAGAAAAGTACCGTTGGAAAGTGAATTCTTGTGTCCCGAAGGTATGAGCGCGACGAAGATTGGCTAATTATTTGCCCTGAATGCCATGGCGAGGGGACAATAGGTACCGGGGATTCGAGAAGACGTTGCCCAAAATGTAATGGCTCAGGAAGAATAAAACAACCATAATGGTCTCTTCCAAGGGAATATCTTCGAACCTTAGCTGAATTCTTCGGTTATCAATTTAACATCAAAAGCATCGCCACCCTTACTCAATCGTAATGTGATTTTTCGGTGCTCAAAAGCTTAAATTAAAACTGTTAGTTATTCAGGATTAGGTAGGGTTAGTGTTGAAAACAAAAACTTTGGTCGTGAACCTTAGACCCATAGATCCGGACAAGCTGGAAATAATTAAAGTGCCGGGAACTAAAGAGACATTCAAGTTCAATTTATTATTGGAAATGGTGCCAGATACTGTTTGGAAGGATTTCTTTTATGATGAATTACGAAAGAACCCAATACCGTTAGATTGCGAAGTCGATTTTGAAGGACTAAGCATTTATGTACTGAGCACACCAGACAAAATCAACGATATCATCGAGTCGGTAAAAAAACTCGTGTATTCAACTAACGAGCATGTACAGCAGCACAACAAGAGAATTGAGGAAGAAAACAAGCTTGAGCGAGAAATGAATATGGAAGATGAGGAAAAAATCAAACGGATGCGGGAAGCACTAAAGAAATAGACCCTTTTTCTCTTTGGGTAGTAACTTAGCGGGGTAGAGTGCCCAAATCATTTCCGATAGACGTTATCGGGAGAAGATGGGAAAGACTTTAGCAGCCAAGTCCTAACCATAGAAAGGCTTGAGGAAAACTTGCTTTCTTAGTTAATCTAAATTTACATAATTGGAATCGCTTTTTGTTTTAGAAGGTATCCGCCTGCTATTATTAGACTTATGGCAATAGCAAAGAATACAAAAAAAGGAGCAATATTTGCAAATGGATAGCTGCCGACCCAATCTAAAACAGCAGTAATTCCAACATAGACACCTAACACAATAGATAAAATCCCGATCACTTGTCTGGTTTTCATTTTAAACCATTAGCCTATTGTTTAGAATTTCTTAAAAGACTTGTTGCCTAAAAAGGAAAGAAGAACTTTTCTTTCTTAGCTTTCTACTTCTTACGTTTCTTAAAGTAAACTTGAGCACTTGCACCCAAGCCAACAGCTACAGCTATCGTTGCATACGGAATCCAATCTGAGAAGTTCGCTTTAGGAGTAGGACTAGGAGAGGGTGTTGCTTTGTTTACCGTAAAGAAAGCAATGTTAGTTTTACCCATGTTTCCCACATTGTCATTTGCGTAGATAACTATGCTATGTGTGCCTTCTGTTAAGCCGTTAAGAGTGAAGTTCCCATTTACGGAGACATTAGCTTGATTATCTAGACTGTATGCAATCTGTGAGGTCTCGTTCACATTGAACCTGACTGGAACATCAGGGGAGATGAATGTTCTGTTTTCTATGGATAAATCTGAGATGTTTGGCGGTGTTGTGTCAACGCTGAAGAAAACGGTTTCATCATTTTTAAAAGCATGAATTGTTATGCTGTGAGAGCCATCCGTCCATCCTGGCAAGATTTCTGGTCCGTAAACATAGTGTTGGTCGGATTGGTTATCTATGCTGTAACTAACTGCTGCTGTATTAGTGTGATAGTAATAAGAAAATGGGAAACTAGTTACGGCATTAAGCGTGATATCAGACGTATTGTAGGTTTGGTTTTGGGGACTGAAGATTTGGATGCTTGCGGGAATGCTGAGAACTGAAAAGTTTATTGAGGGAAATTGCTGCACGTAAACGGTGGCATATCGGTATTGGTTTGAATTTGAAGAGTATGGAGACGCAGAAATTACATATTTCACTTGAGTTGTTACTGTAAGTTTATGTGTTCCATTTTGCAGATCGCCAAGATAAATTTCCGTCCCTAATCCCTCATCAGTCGTAATTAAGACATTTGAGTTGTTATCTATCCTGTACAAGACCGATTCATCAATTACGTACACATAAGAGAATTGTGGTTCAACTTTTAGGTTCACGGCACAATACATGTTATTTGTGTAGGTTTTGTTCTGAGTTGGGGTAATCAGTGTCATTGTGACCTTGACATAGAAGTTTTGTCCTTCCACCTTTACAGTTTGTATTCCTGCGGCAATTGAAAGCAACATAGTACATACGATGATTGCTGCCATGAATGTCTTACCCATAGCAATCAAGCAACTATAGGTCTAACTTGACTTAAGAGACTTCTTTTAAAGATTCGTTGTCACAAAGTTTCTTGACTAAAGCCAAACACCAAAAAACTTCGGAAAAGGTTGTGGCGGGTCCGATGG